>NZ_JBPYUI010000004.1:0-280418 GCF_051858335.1 Klebsiella sp. K47 | reverse complement strand
GGTCGGCCAGCGCTTTATCAACGGCTTTGGCGACGATGGCGTCGATCTGTTCCTGCGTAAATTCTTGCGCCATGACAGAAATTGGGCACAGCGCGGCGACCACCGCCATGGCTAAAGGCAGTTTTTTTACAGTATTCATGGTTATCTCGCTTTAATAATTAATATATTTCAGATAATAACCATCCCATTCTGGCTAGAATAAATAGCCAAAATAAGCTGATTTGTTTTTTAGGGTACAGCGACGCCGGAGAATAATATTCTCGCTAACGTTATTCCATATTAATTAACGCTGGTACAGATGGATTAATTCTTCTGAGAACTCGCGGGCCAGCAGCGAATTCATCAAATGATCCTGGGCATGTACCATAATCAGCGTCATGGGCTGACGCGCTTCACCGGCATCCTGCCCGATGAGCAGGGTCTGCATCTGATGCGCCCGGCGGGCGTAACCGTCGGCCTCGTTTAAGAGTAAGCGCGCTTCGTCGATATTTCCGGTTCGGGCCGCATGCAGCGCTTCAAAACATAATGAGCGTGACTGTCCCGCATTAACGATAATTTCCATTACCGCATCTTCTAATTCCATCATGTGTATTCCTGAGGTATTTATTATTTAATAATGCAGTGAAAGTCCATTTTCTGCATTATTACGCTGTCATCTTATTATCTCTCCGGAAGGAGAGGGATTAGCTAACGGTTTCTGCTACCGGAACGCTATTTTTGGCTTTCTCAACTTCGGTTTTCATTAAGGAACGTTCATAAGCGCGCAGGAACGGCAGGTAAATGACCGCCGACATCACCATGCAGATGAGACACATCACCACCGGGCTCAGGGTCCAGTTAGCCGCCCACGACGCGCCAATTGGGGCCGGCGTAGTCCACGGCGTCAGCGACACCACCTGGCTCAGCCAGCCAAGACGCGTCGCGCCGTAAGCCAGCACCGCGTTGACCATCGGTACGCAGACGAAGGGGATAAACATCATCGGGTTCATGATGATCGGCGCTCCGAACAGAATCGGCTCGTTGATATTAAAGAAGCTCGGCACGATGCCCATCTTGCCGATGGTGCGCAGATGGGTGGCCCGGCTACGCAGCAGCAGGAAGGCCAGCGGCAGGGTAGAACCGACGCCGCCAATCAGCAGATAGTGATCCCAGAAGCCCTGCAGGTAGACGTGCGGCAGTACCGTGCCAGCCGCCAGCGCCGCCTGGTTTGCCGACAGGTTGGCCATCCAGAACGGGTTCATAATGCCGGTAACAATCAGCGAGCCGTGGATACCGGCGAACCAGAAAATCTGGCACATCAGAACAGAGAGCAAAATCGCCGGCAGCGAGTCGGAGGCGGAAACCAGCGGCTCCAGCAGATGCATGATCGCCTGCGGCAGGATCATCCCGGTCTGCGCTTCGATAAACAGATTCAGCGGATGCAGAGTCGCAATAACCACCAGCACCGGGATCAGGATTTCAAACGAACGGGCGACGCCGGTGGGGACCTCTTTCGGCAGACGAATCGTAATGTTGTTTTGCTTCAGCCACGCGTAAACGCGGGTGGAGTAGATGGCGGTGATCAGCGCGGTGAAAATGCCCTGACCGGACAGATACTGAGTGGAAATTTTGCCATCGGCATAGGGCGCGGCGACCAGCAGGAAAGCCATAAACGCCAGCAGACCGGACATCACCGGATCGAGCTGAAACTGACGACCGAGGCTGGCGCCAATGCCGACCGAGATAAAGAAGGTCATCACGCCCATGCTGAGGTTAAACGGCAGCATCAGCTGTTCGCGGTAGTGCTGGGAGAAATCAAGCCAGCCGCGGGCAAAGCCGTTGGTGGTATCGGGTGAAAACGGCGGAAAGATAAATACCAGCATGAAAGAGCCGATGATCATAAACGGCAAGGCGGCAGTGAAGCCATCGCGGATAGCGATAACGTATTTCTGCTGCCCAAGGCGTCCTGCCAGCGGAGTAATAGATTGCTCGATCACGGCAATCATGGACTGATACAGAGAACTCATTTCAACACCTCTCAGTGCGCCGCTGGGATCAGCGACAGAGCATAATTCAGGACGTTGTCTCCCCGCTGCATACCGTAGTCCATCGTATCGATGGGCTGAACGGGAATGTTCAGGGAAGCCGCTTTGTCAGACAGGGTTTTCAACATGTATTTCACCTGGGGGCCAAGCAACACCACCTGATACTGCGGAAACTGCATGTCAAATTCGGAAACGCCATAGGCGTCAATCTGCACCGGCAGGTCACGTTCATTCGCCGCCTCAACCATCTTTCTGACCAGCAGACTGGTGGACATCCCGGCAGAGCAGCACAGCATAATCTTGTACATCGACGACCATCCTCAAAATGTAAAAAGTTATTGCGTGGGTGATTTGATATCAGACGGAAACCGGTTTCCATTTATAAAAAGCAGAACTGTGATAGTGGTCAAGATCTCCTGCTTATAGGGCGGATTTATTGGATTTCGCTCACATTATTCTGTCGATTTGGCGATGTTTTGCGCTGAAATGGAAAATCGGTTTCCAAACAAATGGCGAAATGGATATACTGCGCTGGTCATAATTGAAGCGATTCAGGTTTACAGGATTTTGGCGGGACGCGGCGCCCGCGCAGGGGAAAATGATGTCGACAATCAATGATGTTTCACGACTTGCCGGGGTTTCCAAAGCCACGGTGTCGCGAGTGTTGAGCGGCTCACGTGGCGTGAAGGAAGCCAGTCGTCAGGCGGTGCTGCAGGCGGCGGAAGCGCTCAATTACCGGCCAAACATGATAGCCCAGTCGTTGCTCAGCCAGTCCACCGGCTGCATCGGCGTCATCTGCGCCCAGGACAACATCAATCAAACCACCAGCTATCTCTACGCCCTGGAAAAACAGCTCAGCCAGCACCAGAAACACCTGCTGCTGCGCTTCGCCAACACCAGCCACGGCGTGATGAACTCTCTGGAGGAGTTGACCTGCGGGCTGTGCGATAACGTGCTAATCATCGGCGCGCGTTTTCCTCTGAATATTAACCGCCCGGACGTGGTGCTGGTGGACTGCCTCGATAGCGAAGGCGACAACAGTATTCAGTTCGATCATGCTTTCGCCGCCGAAACCGCCTGTCACTATCTGATTAGCCAGGGGAGACGGCAGATTGCGCTGATTCATCCGCAGAGCAGCGGCTTTGCCGACCAGGTGCTGCTGGGCTACAAGCACGCGCTGGAAAAAAACTTTTTGCCGTTTAATCGCAACCTGGTGTTTCTGGATAACACCTCGCCGTCGGTGGCGGTGCAGGAGCTGGTCAATAACGCCACTACGCTGAACTTTAACGCGCTGCTGGTGAGCGATGAACAGCAGGCGCAGCGCGTGGTGCCGCAGCTGCAGGCGTTTAACCGCGCCGTTCCGCAAAATGTCATGGTGTTTAGCCTCGCCGGATCGTTACAGCTGCCCGGTATCCCGACTATCCCGGCGATTGAATATTCCATGGACGCGATGGCGTCGCGGATCGTCAACTGGCTGACCGAGAAAACGGACAACCCGGGCGGCAGCCCGCTGCGCGGCGATTTAATTATTCCGAAGCACTAAACGCTGCTCTTGCCCTGACCCGCCGCCGTTGGCTGCGGGTTTTTTGCTGGCTGGTTTTTGTCGTATCCCTCACATTATAAATAAAACTCATATCTGACGCCGGATTTTCGAACCGGACAGCCTGCGTGACCTGCCTTAAGTTGAGTACGAAAGTTCCACTCAAAAAACACTAACCAGAACATTCGTACCGCCTGCTTGAGGAAGTCACCCTATGAATCACACGAACGTTGTCGATGTGAAAGCGTGGATAGATACCCGCCCGGTCTCGCGCTTTCAATGGAACGTGCTGCTGCTCTGTTTCATCATCATTATGCTGGATGGGTATGACGCCGCGGTGATGGGCTTTGTCGCCCCGGCGCTCATCGAGGACTGGGGCATCAGCCGGGCCGAAATGGGGCCGATTCTTGGGGCGGCCATGTTCGGCGTCGCCATTGGCGCCCTGGTAGCGGGTCCGCTTTCTGACCGCTACGGCCGAAAGCGAATTTTACTCTGGTCGGTGGCGCTGTTTGCGCTGTTCAGCCTGGCCGGCGCCGTGGCGCAAAGCCCGACGCAGCTGGCGCTGATGCGTTTTCTCACCGGCCTTGGCCTTGGCGCCGTAATGCCCAACTGCGTCACGCTGGTGGCGGAATATATGCCGGAGCGGCGTAAAGGGGTGATGATCACCCTGATGTACAGCGGTTTTAACGTGGGTTCCGGCCTCGGCGGCTTTATCGCCGCCGGTTTGTTATCGCATTACAGCTGGCACTCGGCGCTGGTTTTTGGCGGCGTGCTGCCGCTCGTGGTGCTCCCCTTTATGATCGTGATGTTGCCGGAGTCGGCGATGAACATGGTGGCGCGCCGACTACCGGGCGAGCAGATTGCCAGGGCGCTTAACCGGCTTGGGGGCCAGTTTACGGCTGAAACCGTTTTCCAGCTGAATGCGCCGCCCATCACGCGGAGCAGCAAAGTGGCGCAGCTGTTCCGGCATGGCTATGCCCGCGGCACGATAGCGCTGTGGTTAACCTATTTTATGGGGCTGTTTGTGATTTACCTGCTGAACGGCTGGCTGCCAACCATTCTCCGCTCCGGCGGGCTGTCGCTGCAGCAGGCGGCGATGATGACCGGCTTGTTCCAGCTCGGCGGCCCGCTGGGCGGGATCCTTGTCGGTATGCTGATGGATCGCGCTTCGGCGAAAGCCGTGATTGCGGCAACCTATTTCCTCGGCTGTCTGTGCCTGTTGTCCCAGGGGGTGATGAATTTCGGTTCGGCGGCGCTGTCGGTGCTGATTTTTATCAGCGGGATGTGCATTAACGGCGCGCAGAACGGTCTGCAGGCCTATTCGCCCGCCTATTATCAAACCGAGATCCGCGCTACCGGAGTCAGCTGGATGCATGGTATCGGCCGTACCGGGGCTATCCTCAGCTCCACGCTGGGCGGGATGCTGATGCTGGCCGTGCCGGGACACTCGTCGATCTTTTTGGTGCTTGCGCTGCCGGCCTGCCTGGCGGGGATCTGTATTTTGTTGCACCGTATGAATCACGCTAAGCCTCGACTCACAGAGGCAGAACTTGACGCTTTGTCATCCCCCCTCGAACACCGATAAGTGGAGTTATCTGATGGCTAACATTCTCGGCGGTATCGCCGTCTCTCATACCCCGACTATCGGCTTCGCGGTCGATCATCATAAACAGCAGGACCCGGCGTGGGCGCCGATCTTCCAGAGCTTCGAACCGCTGCAGCGCTGGCTGGAGGAGAAAAAACCGGATGCGCTGGTGTACATCTTTAATGACCATGTGACCGCCTTTTTCTTCGATCACTATTCGACTTTTACGCTGGGAATCGACAGTCAATATGACGTTGCCGATGAAGGCGGCGGACCGCGCTGTCTGCCGCCGGTCCAGGGCAACGCGGCGCTCTCAAGGCACATTGGCGCCAGCCTGATGGCCGACGAGTTTGATATGTCGTTCTTTATGGATAAAAAGCTCGACCACGGCCTTTTCTCGCCGCTTTCGGCGCTGTTGCCCTGGGATGAAGCGCAGGGGTGGCCGACGGCGGTGATCCCGTTACAGATCGGCGTGCTGCAATTTCCGGTACCAAGCGCGCGCCGTTGTTACAAACTCGGCCAGGCGCTGCGCCGGGCGATTGAAAGCTTCCCGGAAGATATCAATGTGGCGATTGTCGCGACCGGCGGGCTCTCGCATCAGGTTCATGGCGAGCGCTGCGGATTTAATAATCCCGACTGGGATGCCCAGTTTGTTGATATGCTGGTTAATGACCCGGAAAAGCTTACCGAAATGACCCTTGGCGAATATGCCGAGCTGGGGGGGATGGAGGGGTCCGAAGTGATCATGTGGCTGGTGATGCGCGGCGCGCTATCAGCCAATGTCACCGAAACCTGGCGCGATTATTACCTGCCGTCGATGACCGGTATCGCCACGCTGATCCTTGAGAACAATGCGCGCCTGCCCCCCGTCGATACCCTGACGCGCCATCGCCAGCATATGGCGCAGCAGCTGGCCGGGGTGGAGAAACTGCCGGGAACCTATCCTTTTACCCACGAGCGCAGCCTGAATGGCTTGCGGCTTAACCGTTTCCTGCATCGGCTGATTGAGCCTGCCTGGCGTGAACGTTTTCTGCAGTCGCCTCAGTCGCTTTATGCCGAAGCCGGACTGAGTGAGGAGGAACAGCAGTTGCTCAACGCGCGCGACTGGCGGGGATTAATTCAGTATGGCGCCAGCTTCTTCCTGCTGGAGAAAATGGGCGCGGTGGTCGGCGTATCCAACCTGCATATTTACGCCGCGATGCGCGGGCAGACGCTGGAGGCGTTTCAGCAAACGCGCAACCAGCAGGTAACCTATTCGGTGGCGGGTAAACGTTAAACGGCCCCGTCCTGAACCTGCTGATAAATAAAACGCAACAGCGCCTGCGTCGCCGGGGAGGGCAGGCTGCCGGCGCGAAACGTCAGCCCGATACGCCGGGTGGTATCGGGCAGGGGAACCGGCAACACGCTGAGCAGCCCATTGTCAGTTTCAAAACGCATCTGGCTGGCGGAGACCGCCGCCAGCATGTCGGAGCCCTGCAGCAATCCTCGCACCATCGCCGCATCCCCGGTCTCCACCGTCGGCTGGGGCAGCGGCAGCCCCAGGGTGACAAACGCCTTATCCAGCAAATTGCGCGCCGGCGCGTTGGCGCGCGGCAGCACCCATTGCGCTGTCGCCAGCTGGCTGCGCGGGTCCGGATGGCGCAGCAGCGGGTGGTTATTACGCAGTAAAATCAACATATCCTCTTCGAATAACGCTTCGCTACAGAGGTCCGGGAGATCTTCATCCTGGCGCAGGGCGCCGATAATAAAATCGATATTACCTGCCCGCATATCGGCGACCAGCGACTCATACGGGCTTTCATTGGTCATGAGGGTGATGCCCGGGTGCTGGGCCAGAAAGGCGGCGATGGCGGAGGGCAGTAGCCGGGTCCGGCTCAGCGGCAGGGCGCCAATGCGCACGGTGCCCTCCAACACCCCGCGACGGGCAGCGAGATCGCTCCAGATGTTTTCCAGCTCGTTGAGCGCTCTGCTCACCGGGGGATAGAGTAGCTCTGCGGCAGGCGTGGGACGCACCCCCTCTGGCGTCCGGCGAAATAGCGCCGAATCCGCTCCTTTTTCCAGGACCTTCAGCGCGGCACTGACCGCCGGCTGAGTGATCCCCAACTGTTGCGCGACGGTTTGGGTATGGTTGACGTGATAGAGCTGAATAAAAATGGCTAAGCGGCGGGTATTGAACAGCCAGCCGGCGTCCGCCAGCGGGCCGCTGCTGCGGGTATGGTGCTTCTGCAGCAGCGCCGGGATGGCCTGCAGGTCGTCAATCGCCCGCCGGGCGCGCGGCAGGATGCACTTGCCATACTCGGTGGGCACCATGCCGCTGTAATGGCGTTCGAACAGCGTGACGTTCAACGCGGCTTCAAGATCGCGAATAGCCCGGGTTATCGCTGACTGCGTGCGGAATAAGTCATCGGCCGCGCGTGAGACGCTACCGCGCAGCGCGACCTGACAGAAAAAGCGCAGCTGCATGATATTTATAATTTTATCGTGCTTTCTCTTTAGCATTGTTCGTCAGGCCTGAAAAAGTGAGTGAGACGACAACATAAATAAAAATCATAGCCTTCGCAAGTTAACGAATTACCTCCCCACGACGGGACATGACAAGCTGAAAAAAACAACAGAGGAAGCCATCATGTCTCATCCGGTTAGCGAAAAAAGTGCCCTTGTCGTCAGCGCCCACTCGGCCGATTTCGTCTGGCGCGCGGGCGGTGCGATAGCGCTGCATGCCCCGCAGGGCTATCAGGTCCATGTGGTCTGTTTATCCTTTGGCGAGCGCGGCGAGTCCGCCAAACTGTGGCGTAAAGGCAACATGACCGAGGAGGCGGTGAAGCAGGTGCGTCGCGAAGAGGCGCAGGCCGCCGCCGCGATCCTGGGCGCCAGCGTCGAATTCTTTGATATCGGCGACTATCCGCTGCGCGCCGATAAAGAGACGCTATTTCGTCTGGCGGATGTGTATCGCCGTATCCAGCCCCACTTTGTCCTGACGCACTCCCTGCACGATCCCTATAACTACGATCATCCGCTGGCCTCCCATCTGGCCCAGGAAGCACGGATTATCGCCCAGGCAGAAGGCTATCGCCCCGGTGAGAAAATTGTCTCTGCTCCCCCGGTTTACTGTTTCGAACCGCACCAGCCGGAGCAGTGCAACTGGAAACCCGATGTGTTGCTGGACATCACCGCCGTCTGGGAGAAAAAGTATCAGGCCATTCAGTGCATGCAGGGTCAGGAGCATCTGTGGGAATACTACACCCGCGTGGCGCTGCAGCGCGGGGTGCAGGCCAAGCGCAATATCGGCATCACGGCCGCGCGCGATATCGTTCACGGCGAAGCCTTCCAGAGCATCTTCCCCCGCGTAACGGAGAACCTGGCATGAACCTGTTAAATAAAAAAGGCCTTGTGATCCGCCACCTGCCGCGCCATGACGAGGCGGTTTTGCGCCGCTGTGAGGCGGCCGGGGTGGCGACGCTCCATGAAGCCTGGGATCGTCAGGGGCTGATGGGGCCGGCAATCCGTCCGATTCAGCAGGGCGTCAGCCGGGCGGGCAACGCGGTAACCGTGCTGGTGACGCCTGGCGACAACTGGATGTTTCATGTGGCGGTCGAGCAGTGCCGCGCCGGCGATATTCTGGTGGTGGCCCCGACCTCGCCGTGCGGCGATGGCTTCTTCGGCGATCTACTGGCGACGTCTCTCCAATCGCGCGGCGTGGTCGGGTTGGTGGGCGATATCGGCATTCGTGATTCGCAAACGTTGCGGGAAATGGGATTCGCCGTCTGGTCCCGTCAGGTTTATGCCCAGGGGACGGTGAAAGAGAGCCTCGGTTCGGTTAACGTCCCGGTGATATGCGCAGGTCAGCTTGTACAGCCGGGCGATGTCGTGGTGGCCGACGACGATGGCGTCGTGGTGCTGCCTCACGCCCGGGTCCGTGATGTGCTCCATAAAGCGGAAGCCCGCATGAGCAATGAGCTTGCGAAACGTGAGCGGATGCGCAATGGCGAGCTGGGGCTGGATATTTACGCTATGCGTCCGCGTCTGGCGGAAAAGGGCCTGCGGTATTACGACCGCGCAGACGAGGTGGAGGAATAAATGGCGCAACGCGGAATCCCCTGTCTATGGATGCGCGGCGGCACCTCTAAAGCGGCCTGTTTTCTGGCCGACGATCTGCCTGCCGATCCGGTGCGACGTGATGCGGTGCTGCTGGCGGTGATGGGCTCGCCTGATCCCCGGCAAATTGACGGGATCGGCGGCGCCGATCCGCTGACCAGCAAAGTGGCGATTATCCGCCGCTCCGCACGGCCTGACGCCGATGTGGACTATCTGTTTGCCCAGGTGAACGTGGCGGCGGCTACCGTGGATTACGGCCAAAACTGCGGCAATATTCTCGCCGCCGTTGGCCCTTTCGCCATCGAGCGCGGTCTGGTTCGCCACGATGCGCCGCTCACTCGGGTGCGTATTTTTATGGAGAACACGGGGCAACTGGCGGTGGCAGAGATCCCCTGCGATGCCGACGGGGTCAACTACGTCGGCGAGAGCCGTATCGATGGCGTGCCGGGCAGCGCCAGCCCGATCCTGCTCCATTTTCTTGATGTCGCCGGCTCCAGCTGCGGGGCGCTGCTGCCGACCGGCCGGGTCCGTGACCGTTTTGACGGCGTCGAGGTGACCTGCATCGATAACGGAATGCCGGTGATCCTGTTGCGCGCGTGCGACCTCGGTTGCACCGGCTATGAGACGCGCGAACAGCTGGATAATGACGACGCGCTTAAACGTCGCCTGGAGTCGATTCGCCTGCAGGCCGGGCCGCTGATGCAGCTTGGCGACGTCAGCCAGCGCACGGTGCCCAAGATGACCCTGATCGCCGAGCCGCGGCACGGCGGCGCCATCAGCAGCCGCACCTTTATCCCCCACCGCTGCCACGCGTCGATCGGCGTATTTGGCGCGGTGAGCGTGGCCAGCGCTTGTCTGCTCCCCGGCTCTGTCGCGCAGGGCCTGGCGCAGGTAGCGCCAGGCGATACGCCGCTGCTCAGCGTCGAGCATCCGACAGGCGAATTTAGCGTGACGCTTCAGCTTGATGCTGACGGCGCCCTGGCTGGCTGCGGCCTGTTACGCACGGCGCGACTGCTGTTTGCTGGCGAGGTTTTTATTCCGGCCCGCGTCTGGCCGCGTGAGGAGTGATGATGACAATCGCGTTTATTGGTTTTGGCGAGGCGGGTGGCATTCTGGCGGCGGATCTGGCCCGTGAGCATGCGGTGACCATTTGGGATTGCAAGCTCAATGGCCCGGAGCGAGAGGCGATGGGCAAAAAAGCCCGTGATTCGCGCGTTCAGGTGGGAAATTCGCTGGCGCAGGCGCTGGAGGGGGCCACGCTGGTTTTTTCTACTGTGACCGCCGGTGAGGCGCTAAAGGTGGCGCAGCAGGCGGCCGCGCTGCTGCAGCCGGGACAATATTTCCTCGATCTCAACTCCGTGGCGCCGGAGACGAAACGGCAGGCGGCTGAACATTTTCTGCCGGGCGCCTACATCGATGTCGCGGTGATGGCGCCGGTACCGCCGGCCCGATTGCAGACACCGTTATTGATCGGCGGGCCGCAGGCGGAGGCGATCGCGCCGCGTCTGCAGGGGCTGGGGCTGAATGCCCGCTATGGCGCCAGTACGGTGGGCCAGGTGTCGGCGATAAAAATGTGCCGTAGCGTGATGATCAAAGGTCTTGAAGCGCTTACCACAGAATGCCTGTTCGCGGCTCGTGAATACGGCGTTGAGGAGGAGGTGCTTAGCTCCTTGCATCATAGTTTCCCCTCTCTGGGCTGGACAGGCGCGTTCCCCGACTATCTGATCAGCCGGGTGGCGGAACATGGCATTCGGCGCAGCGAAGAGATGGAAGAGGTGGTGAAAACCCTGCGTGACGTGGGGAGCGCCGGGATAATGAGCGAGGCGATCGCGAAAAGCCAGCGCCAGCTGCCGGAGCAGATGGCCGCCCGTAGCCTGAGCTACAGGCAGCTGACGCCGTTTGACTGGAAAACGCTGGTCGCGAGGCTGAAATAACCGCTATTTGGCCGGACAGACGATTTTGTCGATTGCGGCCTGGTAGCTTTTCTGGTTATTGCGCTCCTTCGCCAGCGTTGCTTCGCGGACCGCGTTCTTGTTACCGTCGGTCGCCAGCACTTTATTGGCAAAATCGTTGTCGCTGAGGTGGCTTGCTGGCGCGCATTTTTCCTTCACCGCTTTGAGCACCTGCTGTTTTTGCTGCTCGAACTGCAGGCTTTGCAGCGGTGATTCGGCCCACGCCGACGTGGCGCTCAGGGCGGTGACCAGGCATACCATCCAACATGCTTTCATCAGGCTTCTCCTTCCGTAATCGCTTCCGTCAACTATATGCGCAGGCGGGAAAACACGCAAATAGTGGTCAGTTTAACTTATTGAAAATGCGCTTTTTATCGCCTGCTCAGGCGGCTCTCACCCGCCGCCGCGAGTCGATGGCGATCAGCACCACCGACGCGAGGATCAGCAGAGTGCCCAGCCAGTCCGGCAGCGTGAAGGTGATCCCCAGCAGCAGGAGCGACAGCAGGGCGCTGCTCAGCGGTTCGGCGCAGCTGAGGATCCCTGCCTTTGCGCCGCCAATCTTCTGCGCGCCGTTGAGATAGAGGCTGAAGGTCAGCGAAGTACCGATCACCACCAGGTAGAAAAAAGCTAACAGCAGGCTGCCGTTAACCACAAAATCGGTGCCCTGGCCGCCGTAAAACGGCAATAGCATCGCGCCGCCGAACAGCATGCTCCAGCCGACGATGGGCAGCGTCCCGTAGCGGGCAATCAGCGTTGAAGGATAGGTGGTATAAAAGGCGGCGGCAAACGCCGAGGCGATCCCCCAGAACAGCGCCGCCGGCGAAATCGACAGCGTCGTTGGGTTGCCGTGGGTCACCAGCAGAAAGGTGCCCGCCAGCGAGGTGCAGATAGCCCCCAGCACCAGCGGAGTGGGACGCGCTTTGCGGGCGAGGGCGAACCAGGCGACGATGATCGTCGGCGACAGAAACTGCAGCACCGTGGCCGTGGCGGCATTGGACTTTTCAATGGTCATCAGAAAGGTGAACTGCACGGTTAGCGCGCCAAACAGCGAGAAAAACAGCAGGCTTAGGGCGTCGCGGCGGTTTTGCAGCACGCGGAAAATGCGGTCGCCGTGAACAAAGCCGAGCATCAGCAGGATCAGCCCGGCGAACAGCAGACGCGTCATGGTCAGAAACGGCGACGACATCTGGCTTTCCTGCATAATAAATTGCGCACACACCCCGGAACTGCCCCACAGCACGGCGGCAATCAGTACGTTCAGCATCCCTTTTTTGCTGGAGCCCATCTTTTCCTCAAGCGAAATATGACAAAGGGGAATCATAGCATGCGCGCGCCCGGGCGGCGGGGCAGGAAATGGTAGTCGGGCGCGGCGGCGTAACTATTTTGCAGGCCCGGTAAGGCGAAGCCGCCGCCGGGCATTAACCGATAGTCGCGTTCTAGCTTAAATCGACATTTTTACTGCCGAACAGCCAGGTGAGGACAAAGCCGCACAGGTAGGAGACCGCCAGCCCGCCGGCGTAGGCCGCCATCCCGGCGTAAATTCCGCTGCCGGAGGTCATCAGCGGCAGCGCCACCAGACCGGACGGGCCGAACACCGTGTTCAGGCCGACCGGCAGCCCCAGCCAGGCGATCAGTCCGACGAAGAACCCGCCGCAGGCGCCGCCGAGGCAGGCGGTGACAAACGGCTTCATCCGCGGCAGGGTGACGCCGTAGATCAGCGGCTCGCCAATCCCGAGGAAGCCCGGAATAATCGCCCCTTTAATCTGGGTTCGCAGCAGCGAATCGCGCTTCGCCCGCCAGAACAGCGCCAGCGCCGCCCCCACCTGCCCGGCCCCGGCCATCGCCAGGATCGGGAACAGCGAGTTAAAGCCCTGGGCGTCCACCAGCGCAAAATAGACCGGGACAAACCCCTGATGGACGCCGAACATCACCGCCAGCAGGAACAGGCCGGCCAGCACCGCCGAGCCAAACGGGTTGCCGTTAAGATGCAAGAACAGCCACGACATGCCGGTAAACAACCAGCCGCCAATCGGCATGATCACCGTAAAGGTCACCGCGCCCATGATCAGCAGCGTCACCGCCGAAGTGAGGATCATATCGAGGTTGGCCGGCATCACCCGCCGCACCTGGCGTTCAACCCACGCGCCAAGGATAGCGGCGATCAGTACGCCGATGATATTGCCGCGCGGATCGATGCCATGGCCGAAGAAGGTGGAAATGCCGGCGTAGAAGCCGCTAGTTGCCTCCGGGTTGTAGCCCAGCACGAACAGCGAGGCGATAATCGCGCCGTTCACGCCGGAGCCGCCGAACGCCTTCTGCGCGTTATAGCCAATCAGGATACTCAGAAAGGTGAACATCCCTTTGCTGAAGACCTTCATATAGCCAATCAGCGCCACCAGGCTGGCGTTCGGATGGGCGTTCTCCAGTACGAAAACCTGTTCCGCCAGGGTGGCGAAGCCCAGCAGCAGCCCGACGGCGATAAAGCCGGGGATCAGCGGCGTAAAGATGGTGGCGAATTTGGCGAGAAACTTCTGCACCGCGCTGGTCTGCCTGCCCTTCAGCGCCTGCTTTTTCTCCGCCGCGACGTCGGCCAGCGTCGGCGCGGCGGCGGGCGCCGCCTCCAGCAGGCCGTTCATCATTTCGGCGGCGGTTTGCGCCTTGCCGGGGCCGAGCACCACCTGGAACTGCTCGTCGCTGACGATCACCCCCATCACGCCGTCAATCTGGCGGATGGCGGCGCTGTCGGCCAGACTTTCATCGCGCAGGGTCAAGCGCAGGCGCGTCATGCAGTTGCCCGCCTGCGCGACGTTTGCGGCGCCGCCCACGTGGGCGAGGATCCGCGCTATCATCTCTTTCGTTATTTTTGCCATTGCCCGTTACCTGTCTGTCGGTGCTCAGGTGTTGCTGAGCGCCTTGCGGATATAGCCGTTGTTTTTTGCCAGCAGCGACTGCGCGTCTTCGGCACTTAAGTCCGCCAGCACCATCACGATCGCCGTTTTACAGTGGCGGCCGCAGGCCTCCAGCGCCTTCCGGGCAGTGGGACGATCGCAGTCGGTCGCCTCCATCACGATAGAGACCTGGCGCTCAATCAGCTTGGCGTTGGTCGCTTCAACGTCGACCATCAGGTTGCTGTACACCTTGCCGACGCGGATCATCGCCCCGGTGGAGATCATGTTCAGCACCAGCTTCTGCGCGGTGCCGGCTTTCAGGCGGGTAGAGCCAGTGACCACTTCCGGGCCGACTACCGGGGTGATCGCCACGTCCGCCAGCTGGGCCATTTCGCCATGCGGGTTACAGCTGACGATGGCGACAAAGGCATTCTGACTATGGGCGTATTCCATGGCGCCAATGACGTACGGCGTGCGTCCGCTGGCCGCCAGCCCCACCAGCACATCGCGGTTGCTGAAGTTCAGGTTCTGCAGATCCATCGCCCCCTGCGCTTTGTTGTCTTCCACGTTTTCCACGGCGCTGAGAATCGCTTTATGTCCGCCGGCGATGATCCCCACCACCTGCTCCGGGCGGGTGCCGAAGGTTGGCGGGCATTCGCTGGCATCGAGGATCCCCAGACGCCCTGAGGTACCCGCGCCAATGTAAATCAAGCGGCCACCGGCCTGCAGCGCCGCCGCGACCTTATCCACCACCTCGGCAATCTGCGGCAGATAGGGCGTTATCGCCTGGGCTACCTGCTGGTCTTCCTGGTTTATCACCGTCAGCATCTCGAGGGTGGAGAGGGTGTCAATGTTGGCGCTGTTGGCGTTACGTCGCTCGGTCAGCAGTTTGCTCAGGTCGATACTCATAGAAACCTCGTTATTCTCAGTGGCGCGCAGTATAAGGAATTATTTATTCCTTTCCTGTGAAGGGTATCACGATTAGTACGTGGAGAATAATACGAGAATGGCAGATATGGCGGGAAATAGTGCGGTAATAAATCTGGAATATTTTATTACCGCAGCAGGAGATTAGCGTGCGTCGCGCGGTTTGCTGAGGCCCAGCAGCAGCGCCAGCAGGTAGCAGATGGCCATCGCGAGGCTCATTTTCAGCATCGTTTCGCCGCCGAGACCCGCCAGCGGCGCGGCGATGCCGCCGAAGACAAACATCAGGGTGCCCATCAGCGCGGACGCGGTCCCGGACTGCGCGGCGTCGACGGCGCTCATCGCCTCCGCGCCGGCGACGGTGCTGATGCCGCTCATCAGCGACACGGTAAAGAACAGGCCGACCAGCGCCAGCACCGGCAGATGCAGCCAGGCAAACAGCAGCATGATCGCCGCACAGCTCACGGCCAGCGTCAGGCCGCCGCGCAGCAGGCTTTCGGCGCTAAAGCGGCGCGCCAGACGGGAAAAGATCATCGCGGCGATGATCAGCCCGATACCGTTCAGACCGAACAGCAGACTGAACTGCATGGCGCTCATGCCGTATTCGCTCTGCATCACGAAGGAAGAAGAGCCGATGTAGGAGAACAGCCCGGCCATCATAAAGGCCTGAATCAGGCAGAAGCGCAGAAAGCGGCGATTTTTCAGCACCGGCTGGCCGCGTTGCTGGCGGGCGGCATGCGCCGCTGTGGCCGGCCGCGTTTCCCGCAGGATCGCCAGGCTCATCACCAGCAGCACGCCGCCAATGGCGGCCATCGTCCAGAAGAGAATTCGCCAGTCGAAGGCGGTGATGACGTAGCCGCCCAGCACCGGGGACAGCACCGGCGCAATGCCGTTCACGGTCATCAGCAGGGCGAAAAACTGGGTCAGCAGGGTGCCCTGGTATTTATCGCGGGCAATGGATCGCGACAGCACCGAGCCGCCGGCGCCGGCGAAGCCTTGTAAAAAGCGCCAGACAATCAGCATGTTGATATCGCGGGTCTGGGCGCACATCGCCGAAGAGAAGATAAACAGCAGCAGGGACAGCGCCAGCGGTTTCAGGCGGCCAATGCGGTCGCTCAGCGGGCCGAAAAACAGCTGACCCAGGCCGAGACCAATCAGCGCGGCGGTCAACGACAGCTGGGTCTGGGTGCTGGTGGCCTGCAGCTGCTGAGTGATCTCTGGCAGCGCCGGTAGATAAAAATCCGTGCACAGCGGGCCGATACCCGACAGCAGGCCGAGGATCAGCGCCCAGGAGAGGGAAACACGTGCCATAACGATTCCTTGTAGAGGCCGGGCTCGGTCGCCCGGCGGGTAAGTTTAACTGGCGCCGCCGCCCAGCGACTGCCAGAGGGTGATCCGGTTATTGAGGTCGGTCTGCTGCAGGGACAGCAGCGTCGTTTTCGCCGACCACAGCGTGCGCTGAGCGGTGAGCACCGACAGATAATCGCCGACCCCGGCCTGATAGCTCTTCATGGCGATATCCAGCGATGTCTGCTCGGCGGCGACATACTGCCGCTGAGCATCAAGCTCTTCGCTCAGCGTTTCCCGGCGCGCCAGCGCATCGGCAACGTCCTTAAACGCGCTCTGAATCGATTTCTCGTAGGTGGCGATCAGCCCCTTTTTCTCCGCTTCCGCATAGCGCAGCTGCGACAGGTTGCTGCCGCCGGTGAACAGCGGCAGGCTGATGGAGGGGGCGAACGACCACACCTGCATCCCGTGGCTGAACAGCGACGACAGCGAGTCGCTGCCGACCCCGGCGCTGGCGGTCAGGGAAATCGACGGGAAGAAGTTCGCCCGCGCCGCGCCGATATCGGCATTGGCGCTCTTCAGATTGTGCTCCGCTTCCTGAATGTCCGGCCGACGCAGCAGCACCGACGACGACACGCCCGCCGGCACCAGCGCGATGCTGTTATCCCCGAGACTCTCGAGAGTGCCGGGCAGCAGGCTCTCCGGCACGGTTTCCCCCGCCAGCAGGTTAATGGCGTTTTTATCCTGCGCCACCAGCGTGCGATAGCTGGCGACGCTGGCGCGCGCCTGCTGATAGACGCTTTCCGCCGAGCTTACATCGCCGGCTGAGGCGGTGCCAACCGCCATCTGGCGGGCGACGATGTTGCGCGAGTTTGCCGCGCTGTCCATGGTCTGCTGCGCCAGCGCCAGATTGCTGTTATCCGTCGCCAGCGTCACCCAGGCGGTGGTCAAATCGGCAATCATCGTCAGCCGGGTATTCTGCGCGGTGAATTCGCTGGCAAGCCAGGTTTCGCGCGCCGCGCGCGACAGGCTCTGGTTCTTGCCGAACAAGTCCAGTTCGAAGCTGGAGACCGCGCCGTCGGCCTGTGAAGCGGAGCTCAGGCCGCTGGCCACCGTTTTGCTGCGGGTGTGGCTCAGTTCGGCATCAACGGTGGGAAACAGCGATGCCCGCGTTTCGCCATACTGGGCGCGCGCGGCCTCGATATCGGCCAGCGCCTTTTGCACATCGCGGTTGCTGTTCAGCGCGATGCTGACCACTTTTTTCAGCCGCGCGTCATTGACCACTTTCTGCCAGTCGCCGACCACCGCCGTCGATTCGCCGTGCGCCCCGGGCAGGGTGGCCGGCACCGGCGCGGCCGGGCGATCATAATGCGGGTCAAGCGAGACGCAGCCCGCGGTCAGGAGCGCGATAAACATAAAACTTAAACGAAACATACCTTACTCCTGAGAAGGACGTTGGCGGGTGAAGAGACGCTTCACCAGCACGAAGAACAGCGGTACGAAGAACACCGCCAGCAGGGTGGCCGTCAGGGTGCCGCCGATAATCCCGGTGCCGATCGCCACGCGGCTGTTGGCTCCGGCGCCGGTGGCGATGGCCAGCGGCAGCACCCCGGCGATAAACGCCAGCGAGGTCATGACAATCGGGCGCAGGCGAGTCTGCGCGGCGCGGATCGCCGCCCGGGAGAGCGAATACCCCTCATCCACGGCGGATTCAGCGAACTCCACGATCAGGATGGCGTTTTTCGACGACAGGCCGATGGTGGTCAGCAGCGCCACCTGGAAGTAGACGTCGTTGCTTAAGCCGCGCAGCGTCGCCGCCAGCGCCGCGCCAAGCAGGCCGAGCGGGATGACCATGATCACCGAGAACGGCACCGACCAGCTCTCATACAGCGCCGCCAGGCACAGGAACACCACCAGAATCGAGATGGCGTACAGGCTCATCGCCTGGCCGCTGGCCAGCTTTTCCTGCAGCGAAATGCCGCTCCACGCCCAGGTGGAGCCCGCCGGCAGGCTGTCGGCCAGCTTTTCCATCTTGTCCATCGCCGCGCCGGAGCTGAAGCCGGCGGCGTTTTCGCCCTGGATCTCAAAGGCGGCGGAGCCGTTGTAGCGCACCAGGCTTTCCGGGCCGTATTGCCAGTGGGTGGTGGCGAAGGCGGAGAACGGCGTCATGCTGTTATCGCTGCCGCGAACGAACCATTTGCCAAGGTCCGACGGCACCGCGCGCGCGTCGCTTTCGCCCTGGATATAGACCTTTTTCACCCGGCCGCGATCGATAAAGTCATTCACGTAGGTACCGCCCCAGGCGCTGGAGAGCGTATCGGTCACGTCGCTCAGCGACAGCCCCAGCGAGACGGCTTTGTTGTTGTCGATATCCACCTGCAGCTGCGGCATCTGCGGCAGATCGTTAGCGCGCACCGACTGCAGTTCGCTGCTCTGGTTGGCCGCCGCCAGCAGCTGGCTGCGCAGCTTCATCAGGCTGTCACGGTCGGTACCGCCGCTGGCCATCAGTTCGAAGGTGAAGCCGTTGCTCTGCCCGAGACCGTCTACCGACGGCGGGGTCATGGCGAAGAGGGTGGCGTCGCGGATCGTCCCCAGCTCTTTGGTGGCGCGCAGGGCGATGGCCTGGGCGGTGTTGTCGTCCCCTTTGCGCTGCGACCAGTTTTTCAGCGACACGAAGGCCATCCCGGCGTTCTGCCCGCTGCCGCTAAAGCTGAAGCCGTCGACGGTGAAAATGACGTCGGTATTGGCTTTCTCTTTGGTGAGGAACCAGTCGGTGACCTGGCGGCGCACCTCGGCGGTACGCACCGCCGTCGCCCCGGCGGGCAGGGTGTACTGGACCATGATCTCCCCCTGGTCCTCCACCGGCAGGAAGCTGCCCGGCAGCTTCCACATCGCCAGCGCCATCGCCCCGCAAATCAGCGCGTAAGCGCCCATCATCACTGCGCCCCGGCGCAGGCCGCCGAGCACCCGGCGCTGGTAGCCCGCCTCCGTACGTCCCCACAGGCGGTTAAAGGCGCCGAAGAACCCTTTGGTGTGCGGTTTGGAGTGGCTGAGCAGCGCGCCGCACAGCGCCGGGGTGAGGGTCAGCGCTACCACTACCGACAGCATCATCGCCGAGATAATGGTTACCGAGAACTGGCGATAGATGACCCCAGTCGAACCGCCGAAGAAGGCCATCGGCAGGAACACCGCCGACAGCACCAGGGCAATCGCCACCAGCGCGCCGGAGATTTCGCCCATCGATTTTTCGGTGGCTTCGCGAGCGGGGAGCCCTTCGTCGCGCATAATGCGCTCCACGTTCTCCACCACCACGATGGCGTCATCCACCAGCAGGCCGATCGCCAGCACCATGGCGAACAGCGTCAGGGTGTTAATCGAGTAGCCGAACAGGGCCAGCACCCCGAAGGTGCCAAGCAGCACCACCGGCACCGCCACCGCCGGAATGAGCGTCGCGCGGAAGTTCTGCAGGAACAGATACATCACGCAGACGACGAGGATAATCGCTTCGAACAGGGTCTGAATCACGTCCTCGACCGAGATTTTGATGAACTCGGTGCTGTCCTTCGGATAGGCAATATCGTAACCCTGCGGCATCTGACGCTGGAATTCGGCGATTTTGCTTTTCACCAGCGTCGCGGTGTCCAGCGCGTTGGCGCCGGGGGCCATCATCACCGCGATCCCGGCGGCCGGGTGGCCGTTCAGATTGGCGGTGGCGGTGTAATCCTCGCTACCCATCTCCACCCGCGCGACATCGCTCAGGCGTACTACCGAGCCGTCGGCCTGGCTTTTCACGATGATCGCTTTGAACTGGTCAGGGGTTTGCAGCCGGGACTGCGCGCGCACGGTGGCGGTTAATTGCTGGGCATTGGACGACGGTAGCGCGCCGATTTTACCGGCGGAAACCTGCACGTTCTGCGCCTCAATCGCCGACTGGACGTCGGAAGGCATCAGCGAGTAGGAGGCGAGTTTGGTCGGGTCCATCCAGACGCGCATCGCGTATTCGGCGCCGAATACCTGCAGGCTGCCGACGCCCTCCACGCGCGCCAGCGGGTCCTGCATATTGCTGACCAGCCAGTCGGAGATATCGGAGCTGGTGGCGCGGTTGGTTTTGTCATACACCGCAAGGATCAGCAGAAAGCTGCTCTGCGATTTTTCCACCGTTACGCCGGACTGCTGGACTTCGCTCGGCAGCCGCGATTCCGCCTGCTGCACTTTGTTTTGCACCTGCACCTGGGCGGTGTCCGGGTCGGTCCCCTGCTCAAAGGTGACGGTGATGCTGACCGAGCCGTCGGAGCTGCTGGTGGAGCTGAAGTAGAGCAGATGGTCGAGGCCGGTGAGCTGCTGCTCGATCACCTGGGTGACGCTGTTCTCCAGGGTTTCGGCGGACGCCCCGGTATAGGTGGCGGAGATT
Source organism: Klebsiella sp. K47 (assembly GCF_051858335.1). Taxonomy (NCBI): domain Bacteria; kingdom Pseudomonadati; phylum Pseudomonadota; class Gammaproteobacteria; order Enterobacterales; family Enterobacteriaceae; genus Klebsiella; species Klebsiella sp. K47. The sequence continues at coordinate 259,712 of NZ_JBPYUI010000004.1, read as the reverse complement.
TTCACCGCCGGCGGGGCGACATCCGGGTACTGGCCTACCGGCAGCGTGCGGATCGCCAGCACCCCGGCGAGCATAATCAGAATGGCGATCACCCAGGCAAAGACCGGGCGACGCACGAAGAAACGGGAGAACATCAGGCGTTGCCTCCGTTATTGTTGACGGCGACGGCCTTCACTGTCTGTCCGGGGGCCACTTTACCGGTGCCTTCGACAATCAGCTTGTCGCCCGCTTTCAGGCCGCTCAGCACCAGCCATTTATCGCCGTAGGTGTCGCCGGTTTCCACGGTACGCTGCTCAACTTTGTTGGCGGCATCGACCACCAGCGCCGTGGCGTCGCCTTTGGCATCGCGGGTGATCCCCTGCTGTGGGGCGAGGATCGCGTCGTTCATGATGCCTTCATCGATGCGCGCGCGGACGAACATCCCCGGCAGCAGGACGTGCTGCGGGTTGGGGAAGATAGCGCGCAGGGTTACCGAGCCGGTAGATTCATCGACGGCGACTTCGGTGAGCGCCAGACGCCCTTTTTCGGGATAGGTACTGCCATCTTCCAGGGTTAACGTCACGCTGAGGGTGTCGCTGTTGCTGGCCAGGCTTTGCTTGCGTAAACGCAGGAGATCGACGCTGGATCGCGTCAGATCAACATACATGGTGTCGAGCCCGCGGATCGTCGCCAGCGCGGTATCCTGATCGGCGGAGACCAGCGCCCCCGGCGTAACCGACGAGATGCCGATGCGCCCGGCAATCGGCGCGGTGACGGTGGTCCAGTTCAGGTTAATGCGCGCGCTCTCCAGCGCCGCTTTCTTCGATTCCACGCTGGCTTTGTCCTGGGCGCAGGTGGAGGCGGCGTCGTCAGCATCCTGGCGGGAAACGCCGTTATCCCTGACCAGCGACGCGTAGCGCTGGGCCTTCTGGCAATCGGAGACCACCAGCGCCTGGGCCTGTTTCAGCGCCGCCGCCGCTTCGTTCCAGGTCGCGCGATAGCTGGAGGGATCGATCTGGTAAAGGGCCTGCCCGGCCTTCACCATATCGCCTTCGGTAAACAGGCGTTTCTGGATGATGCCGCCCACCTGCGGGCGAACTTCGGCGCTGAGCGAGGCGGTGGTGCGGCCGGTGAGCTGGCTGACTACCGGCACCGGCTGGCTTTGCAGGGTGACCACGCCCACTTCCGGCGTGGGTTGCTGCGGAGCAGATGTCTGCGCATTATCGCATCCGCTAAGGAGAAATAATGCTGTCGCGATGGGAGCTATGATGTATTTCATTATATTTTCTCAAGATATAAGACGTCCGCCCCGTTTATTTAAAAACGAGGGAATAGGTTGGGCGCTGAGGCATTTTCGGGTGAGCGAAAATGACAAAAAAGGAACACAGATGTTCCTGAACGTGATTGTTATTGTGTCTCCGCTGAAGCCAACCTCTTCGGTCTTCAGGAGGTGAAAAGCGCATCTCCTCTGGTTTTGTGGTGAGAATGATCATTCTCATTTTTCCCCATTATACGATCCGTCGCGATAATGGAAAGGTTTTTTTGCTTACTTTTAGAACGCAAAAAATTAAGGCAAATAATCATGGAGAAAATAAGAATATTTTGTGAAAGTGGAGAGGGAAAATAACCATTCGGCAGCGCGATACTGGAGATAGTTAATGACACTAATCATTACAAAAAGCATTAATCCCGACGATCAACAAGAACTGTTTGCCGGTCTGCGGCAGTATAATCAGCAGTATCTCGATGCGGCGCAGTTTGGCGATCTGGGGATTTACTCGCGCGATGCGCAAGGGGTAATGCAGGGCGGGCTGATTGCTAAACGCAAGGGCAACTGGCTGTGCATTGAGTATCTGTGGGTTAGCGAGACGACGCGCGGGCGCGGGCTGGGGAGCGAGCTGATGCAGGAGGCGGAACAGCAGGCGCAGGCGCAAGGCTGCAGCCATCTGCTGGTGGATACCTTTAGCTTCCAGGCGCTGCCGTTTTATCAGAAATTAGGCTATCAGCTGCAGATGTCGCTGCCCGACTTCCCGCACGCAGGCATGCAGCGCCACTATTTGTCGAAGGCGCTGTAACGATCCTGGTATCCCCGGGCGGTCAGGTACCGTACCTGTGGTTGTGCCGGATGGCGGCATAAAGGCCTTATCCGGCCTACACAGTCCTCCCGTAGTTTCGCCCCACCCAGGACCGGCAAGCGCAGCGCCGCCGGGCAGGATATCAGGCACGGCACCTGTATTCTTGCCGGGTGGCGGCTGTCGCCTTACCCGGCCTACGGTTCGTGCTGTGCGCTCCCTGCGGCATAAGAGACATAACGCAGAAAATCAACCGGGAGCGCAATCTGCCGGGAATTAACATAGAAGTTGTAGCCCTGCTAAGCGTAGCGCGAGCAGGGAAAATCCCGGATGGCGGCGCGTGGTGTCTTATCCGGACTACAAAAGCGTCAAAACCACGCCTTAACCTCCAACGCCGTGGCCCATTAACGCCAGCGCGTGGCTGACGATGGTCTGACGGTTGACCGCCTGTAAACGCGGATCGCTGTGGATGCGTGAAAATGGCACCAGCACCAGGCTAATTACCGTGGTAAACAGCAGCTCCGGCGCCAGCGCCGGATTGATCTTGCCTTCCTGCTGCCAGCGACGCACCGTCCCCAGCATCACCTGAAAACGCTCCTCGCCGAAGCGGGCATCCATATGCTGGCGCAGAATCGGCATTTCGCCGATGATCTCCTGCATCCACAGCGGCGCGAACCAGGCGTTTTTCTCCGCCATATGCGCTAGCGTCTCGACCATCATCGTCAGCGCCAGTACCGGGTCCTGTGGATGATCGACAAAGATGCGGCTGATGTGATTGCGCAGCGGCATAAAGCGCTCCTCAATCAGCTGAGTCACCAGCGCATCCCGCGAGCTGAAGTAGTAATGCAGCATCGCCGGCGTCACCCCGGCCTCTTTGGCGATGGCGTTCAACGATACGCGGCCCGCCCCGTCGCGGGCAAACAGCGTCAGGGCGATGTCCATCAACTGTTCGCGGTTGGCGGTACCCGGTTTTTTACCGCGCGGCCGACCCGGGCGGCGGGGAGCATCCTGATCCTTTTGTGCTGTCATGATATGGCGATCTCTTGACCCGACTCATTCTTTCACTAAATATTAATTATGCATTTAATTAATTTCAAGCGAGCGTTGTAATGACTTCTCAAGTCGCTAACCCACCGGTGCAGTCGATACGCCTGCTGTTCAGCGCATTGCTGCTGGTGATGCTGCTTTCAGCGCTGGATCAGACCATTGTCTCCACCGCGCTGCCGACGATTGTCGGCGAACTGGGCGGGCTGGACAAGCTTTCCTGGGTGGTCACCGCCTATATCCTCAGCTCCACCATCGCGGTGCCGCTGTACGGTAAATTTGGCGATCTGTTCGGCCGCAAAATCGTGCTGCAGGTGGCGATTGGGCTGTTTCTCGTCGGCTCCGCGCTCTGCGGGCTGGCGCAGAATATGACCCAACTGGTGCTGATGCGCGGCCTGCAGGGGCTCGGCGGCGGCGGCCTGATGGTGATCAGCATGGCGGCGGTCGCCGACGTCATCCCGCCCGCCAACCGCGGCCGCTATCAGGGGCTGTTCGGCGGCGTTTTCGGCCTGGCGACGGTGATCGGCCCGCTGATCGGCGGTTTTCTGGTGCAGCACGCCTCCTGGCGCTGGATCTTCTATATCAACCTGCCGCTCGGCCTGTTCGCGCTGCTGGTGATCGGCGCGGTATTCCACAGCAGCAATAAACGCAGCCAGCATCAGATTGACTGGCTGGGGGCGATTTATCTCAGCATGGCGCTGCTGTGCATCATCCTGTTTACCTCGGAAGGGGGCAGCGTCCATGCGTGGAATGACCCGCAGCTGTGGTGCATTCTGGCCTTCGGCATCGTGGGGATCATCGGCTTTATTTACGAAGAACGGATGGCCGCCGAGCCGATTATTCCGCTGGCGCTGTTCCGCAACCGCAGCTTCCTGCTGTGCAGCCTGATCGGCTTCGTCATCGGCATGTCGCTGTTCGGGTCAGTCACCTTCCTGCCGCTCTATCTGCAGGTGGTGAAGGAGGCGACGCCCACCGAAGCCGGGCTGCAGCTGATCCCTCTGATGGGCGGCCTGCTGCTGACCTCGATTATCAGCGGGCGGATTATCAGCCGTACCGGTAAATATCGCCTGTTTCCGATCCTCGGCACCCTGCTCGGCGTGACCGGCATGGTACTGCTGACCCGCATCACCATTCACTCGCCGCTGTGGCAGCTGTACCTGTTTACCGGCGTGCTGGGAGCGGGTCTGGGGCTGGTGATGCAGGTGCTGGTCCTGGCGGTGCAGAATGCGATGCCGGCGCAGATGTACGGCGTCGCCACCTCCGGCGTGACCCTGTTCCGCTCGATTGGCGGCTCCATCGGCGTGGCGCTGTTTGGCGCGGTGTTCACGCACGTGCTGCAGAGCAACCTGCAACAACTGCTGCCGGAAGGCGCGGTGCTGCCGCCGGGAATGAATCCGGTGGCGGTCCAGCACCTGCCCGCGGATATCCGCCTCGACTACCTCGACGCCTTCGGCGCGGCGATCCACGCGGCGTTTCTGATGGCGGCCGGCATTATGGCGGTGGCGTTTGTCCTCTCATGGCTGTTAAAGGAGGCGCCGCTGAAGACCGCGACGCATTAAGCGGCCCCGGCGATGCGCAGCAGTGCCTGACGCAGCGCCGGTGCGGCAAAATCGATAAATTTGCGCAGCTTAAGCGGCGCCAGATCCCGAGCGGTATACAGCAAATGGACCGGCGCCGGATCCGGCTCGACGTTTTCCAGCAGCAGACGGAGCTCCCCGTGGCGCAGGCCATCCAGCGCCTGATAATGCAGTAAGCGGGCCACCCCCACCCCCAGCCGCGCGGCATCGGCGGCGCTCTCTGGCGTGGTGACGGATAGCACCGGCGGCAGGTTAATCAGCTGGTCCTCGCGCTCAGCGGCGCGAAAGCGCCAGCCGCGATAGGGCATCGGCGATTCAATGCGGATGATCGGCAGCGCCGCCAGATCGCGCGGCCGCTGCGGCTCGCCGTATTTCGCCAGCAGCGCCGGATGGGCGCAGGCCACAATCCGCATGGTGCCGAGGCGGGTGGCCACCATGCTGCTGTCCGCCAGGTCGCCAATCCGCACCGCCAGATCGACATGGTCGCTCACCAGGTCGGCATTGCGATCGCTGAGCAGCAAACGGACGCGAATTAGCGGGTAGCGGGCGATAAATTCACTGATTACCGGAAGAACGTGCTGGCGTCCAAACATCGTCGGCGCGGAGATCACCAGCTCACCCTTTGGCTCCTGATATTCGCCCGTCGCCTGGCGTTCGGCGTTTTCCACCTCCTCAAGGATCCGCCGCGCGGCGGCGACATAATCGCCCCCGGCGTCGGTGAGCGTCAGTTTGCGGGTGGTTCGCGCCAGCAGGCGTACGCCCAGCGCGCTCTCCAGTTCGCCAATATGGCGGCTGACGGTGGTCAACGGCATATTCAGCGCCCGCGCCGCCGCCGACATGCTCCCCAGCTCGGTCACTTTCACCAGCAGCGCCATCGCGCTTAATCGATCCATTATTCTCCCGTTTTGCGGAAAGATGATTGCCACTTTACCCGTATTATCATTCTTCACAGTACAGTCCATGATGGCGTCAGACAACAGGAGGCGCTATGGCAGCAACCTTTCTCGATATCGCTATCACCCCGGACGTGATGGATGTGCAGCATGAAATGGGCAGCGACTCGCTGTGGCAAACGCCGCGCAGTCGCCGCCAGGCCGACCGCTTCGGCGACAGCGAAGCGGGGATGATCGCCACCCGCGACAGCTTTTATCTGGCGACGGTGTCGCAGAGCGGCTGGCCCTACATGCAGCATCGCGGCGGCCCGCCGGGGTTTCTGCATCTGCTGGATGACACCACCCTGGCGATGGCCGATTTCGGCGGTAACCGCCAGTACATTACTACCGGCAATCTGCGCGGCAGCGACCGGGCCTGCCTGTTTTTGATGGATTATCCGCGCCGTGCCAGGCTGAAAATCTACGCCACCGTCGAGGTCCTGGCGGCAGAGGACCACCCGCAGCTGCTGGCGCAGGTGGCGCCGGCCAACTATCGCGCCCGCATTGAACGTCTGTTTCTTTTTCATTTGCAGGCGTTTGACTGGAACTGCCCGCAGCACATTACGCCGCGCTACAGCGCGCAGCAGGTGGCGGAGTACAGCCAGAACCTGCAGCAACGTATTCATGACCTGGAGCAGGAGAATCAGCGCCTGCAGCAGCAATTAGCCCGTATAGGAGAGTAAGCATGACCGAACAACGTCCCCCGTTACCGCCGTTTACCCGCGACAGCGCTATCCAGAAGGTCCGCGCCGCGGAAGATGGCTGGAACAGCCGCGATGCGGAAAAAGTCGCCCTGGCCTACACCGTGGATAGCGAATGGCGCAACCGCAGCGAATTTGTCCACGGTCGGGGGCAAATTGTTGAGTTCCTGCAGCGAAAATGGCGCAAGGAGCAGCAATACCGGCTGATTAAGGAGCTGTGGGCATGGCAGGAGAATCGCATTGCCGTGCGCTTCGCCTATGAGTGGTGCGACGACAGCGGCAACTGGTTTCGCTCGTATGGCAATGAGAACTGGGAGTTTGATAAGCATGGACTGATGCAGACGCGCTACGCCTGCATCAACGATCTGCCAATTAGCGAAAGCGAGCGCCTGTTCCACTGGCCGCAGGGGCGCCGCCCGGACGATCATCCGGGGCTCAGCGATCTGGGGCTGTAAAACCGGCGCTGCGCGACGGATTAATCGGCTTTCGGGAAGTCGACTACCGTGTCGTTAACCCGGTTCACCATGTTGGTGAACAGGATGGCGCTGATGGCGCTGATAATCTCAATCACCTGCTGGTCGCTAAAACCGGCGTTGCGCAGCGCGGCGACGTCGGCTTCCGGCAGCGTACCGGTGGTGGTCACCAGGGTCTGCGCGAATTTCACCAGCGCATCAAGCTGCGTCTCTTCCGCATACTCCCCGCGGCGCAGGGCGTGGATCTGCTCGCTGCTGAAGCCAGCTTTTTTCGCCATCAGGGTGTGCGCGGCCAGGCAGTAGTCACAGCCGGTGGCTTCGCTGACCGACAGATTAATCGCTTCCAGCTGCTGGGCGCTGAGGCTGCCTTTATGGAGCATCGCATTGTGCGCCAGCGCCTGCTGCAGCGCCGCCGGCGAGTGGCCGCCGATGGTGAGATAGGCGTTCGGCACTTTGCCCATCGCTTTTTTAATCCCGGCGAAAATATCGGCGGCTTTGCCGGTGGCGTCTTGTTCACGGATATCTGCTAAACGGCTCATGGTTAACTCCTGTTGTTATCGAGGGTGTGTTGGCAATGGGGTCATCTTAGGCGCTTGCCGCATGCTAGACTGGCGGTCTTCGTCTCACCTTTTTGTCTTATCGTCTCAGGAGAAGCATGGACAGTCTCAGTCATCTGCTGGCGCTGCTGGCGCCGCGCTGCGAAGTGAACCTGCACTGTCGCTTCGGCGGCCGCTGGCAGGCCGGGCACCAGCAAATGCGCAGCGGCGTGGTGCCCTGGCACGTGGTGCTGCGCGGCGAGGGGCGGCTCAACGTCGGCGGCCAGACCCATCACCTGCGCGCGGGAGATGTCGTCCTCCTGCCCCACGGTTCGCCGCACCTGATGGAGAGCCTGGTGGAGTGGGGCCAGGTGCTGCCGGTGGCGCACCGGTTTAACGGCACGGTGACGGAAATGCGCGCCGGCCCGGCGGAGGGGGCGCTGGAGATGCTGTGCGGCGAATTCTATTTTGGTCCGCACGTCAGCTGGCTGTTCAGTGAAGCATCGACGCTGATCCATCTCCATACCGATGCGCGTGAAGACTGCCCGGAGCTGGACGCGCTGCTTAATATACTGGTGCGCGAGAGCCTGGCGCAGCGTCCCGGCGGCAGCGCTATCGTGCGCAGCCTCGGCGATACGCTGCTGGTGCTCCTGCTGCGCATGCTGCTTGGCGAGCAGCAGCCGCCCGGCGGACTGCTGCGTCTGATGAGCGATGAACGCCTGATGCCGGCGGTGCTGGCGGTGATGGCGACCCCGGAGCAACCGTGGACGCTGGAGAGTATGGCCGCCCGCGCGTTTTTATCACGGGCCACCTTTGCCCGTCATTTTGCCCGCGTCTATCACCTGACGCCGCAGGCGTGGCTGTCGCAGTTGCGAATGGCGCTGGCCGCCCGGCTGCTGCGCCTGGAGCGTCAGACCAACCTCGAGGTCATTGCCGAACGCTGCGGCTTTCAGTCGCTGGCGTCCTTCTCGAAGCGCTTCAAAATGCGCTATGGCGTGACGCCGGGCGAGTGGCGACGGGGCTAGCGCCTCGCGTTTCGCGAAGATGATTTTATTTCCAGTTGCGTGGTTTGCTGTTTATTACCCGACCCGAAAGTCGCTATAGTTTTGCACGAAAAAAACAATGACAGTCAGGACAGACAGGGTGAAGAGGATGAGATTACGTTTACGGGCCGCCGCCGCGGTAATGCTGGCGGGTCTGGCGCTGGTCGGCTGCGACCAAAAGGGTAATGAAGCGAAGCACATTAAGGTGGGCGTGATTAACGGCGCCGAGCAGGATGTAGCGGAAGTGGCGAAGAAGATGGCCAAAGAGAAGTACGGTCTGGAGGTCGAGCTGGTGGGATTCAGCGGCTCGCTGCTGCCTAACGAATCGACCAACGCCGGGGATCTGGACGCCAACGTCTTCCAGCATCGGCCTTTCCTTGAGCAGGACAACAAAGCGCATAACTATCATCTGGTGGCGGTCGGGAATACCTTCGTCTTCCCGATGGCCGGCTATTCGCGCAAGATCAAGTCAGTCGCCGAACTGAAAGACGGCGCGACGATCGCTATCCCCAACGATCCGACCAACCTCGGGCGGGCGCTACTGCTGCTGCAAAAAGAGAAGCTGATTACCCTCAAAGCCGGGACCGGCCTGCTGCCGACGGCGGTGGATATCACCGACAACCCGCATAACCTGAAGATCATGGAGCTGGAAGGGGCGCAACTGCCGCGCGTACTCGACGATCCCAAAGTCGACGTGGCTATCATCAGCACCACCTACCTGCAGCAAACCGGGCTGTCGCCGGTTCGTGACGGCATCTTTATCGAAGATAAAAACTCGCCCTACGTGAACATCATCGTGACCCGGGAAGACAATAAAGACGCGCAAAACGTGAAGGAGTTTATGCAGTCGTACCAGTCGCCGGAGGTGGCGAAGGCGGCAGAGACTATCTTCAACGGCGGCGCGGTGCCTGGCTGGTAAGCCAACACACAGGGAGAGGTGCGTATGGTACGCCAACGGCAGGCTGACCTGCTGCTGATTGCCGCGACGGTGATTGCCGCCTGCGGCTGGATATTTTCCCGCGAGGCGATCGCCGGCATGCCGGTGTTCGCGTTTCTTGGGCTGCGTTTTTTCTTCGCCGCGCTGCTTCTGCTGCCGTTCTGCCGCGGTTTTCGCCCGCAAAAGCAGCACTGGCCAAAACTCATCATCAGCGGACTCTGGTTTGCGCTCAACCTCTGCCTGTGGATCTATTCGGTCTCCACGACGGCGTCGCTCGGCGAAGGGGCGTTTATCATGAGCCTGTCGATGATGTTCGTCCCGCTGACCGCATGGGTGATGATGAAGGTGCGCCCGCCGCGCGCCTGGTGGGAGTGCCTGCCGATCGCGGTGGTAGGCCTGGGGCTGCTCAGTCTGCATATGCCGATAGCTTTCCACCCCAGCCAGGGCTGGTTTTTGCTGACGGCGCTGGTGCAGTCGATCTGGTTCTGTTACACCAGCCGCTGCGCGCGTGAAGTACCGCTGATCCCCCTGACCACCGTGCAGCTGGCGATCACCGGTATCGTCGGGTTGACCATCTCCGCTGCCGTTGAACGCTGGGACCAGCCGATGACCCTGCCGACTCTCGGCTGGCTGGTGGCCAGCATTGTCATCGCCACCAGCCTGCGCTTCGGTCTGCAGATGAAGGGGCAGAAGTACGCGGCGGTGGCCAGCGCGGCGATCATCATGGTGCTCGAACCGCTGCTGACGGTCATTGCCGCCGCGCTGTGGTACGGCGAACAGCTGCCGCTGCAGAAGATTATCGGCGGCGTGCTGATCCTCGTGGCCCAACTGTGGTTCCGCTGGCGGATGCTTAAGCCGTAAGCGGGCCGCTTCGCCGCTGCGCCATCAGCTGCAGCAGCGGCACCAGCGACAGCCCGTCCGGCATCTCGCCGCGGGCGATCAGCTGGTTTATCTCGTCGAAGGTAAACCAGCCGGTCTCCATCACCTCATCCTGATCTGCATCCATCCCCACCCAGCGTAAACCGGTGGCCAGCCAGGTGATAAACAGCTGATCGCTGCTGCCGTAGGAGGGGTTAAAGCGAATGATCTCCTCAACGCGTTGCGCCTGCCAGCCGGTCTCTTCCCGCAGCTCGCGCAGCGCGGCGACCGCCGGGTCTTCCTCTTCATCGACGCCGCCAGAGGGGATCGCCCACACCACCTTATCGATCAGGTAGCGGTAGTGGCGAATCAGCAGCACTTTCTCATCCTGGATGGCCACAATCCCCACCGCCGGGCGCGGGTAATGAATGGAATAAAAGTCGCGGCGCTCGCCGGGGGCGACATCAATACCCACCTTACGCATGCTGAACCACGGCGTCTCGGCGATGACCTGCGGGTCGTGCATATCGGCGGCGGTCAGTTTCTTTTTCATCCTGCCACTCCTGTCAAAAATTGAGCCTTAAGAACAACATAGCCGGAGGCGGATGGCAACCGCCGCAGGTTGGCCCGATTTCATCGATCATTGCCCAAACGCCCCTGTTGAGCCAGGCGGGGACTCAGTACGATGTTCGTCAGATGACCCCCAGAGGAACGCCAACATGAACATCACCCACATCCGTAATGCGACCCAGATTATTCACTACGCCGGGAAAAGATTTCTCATCGATCCGATGCTGGCGGACAAAGGCGCCTGGCCGGGTTTTCCGGGCACCGCGCGCAGCGAACTGCGCAATCCGCTGGTTGAGCTGCCGTTTTCCCGCGATAAAATTGTCGACGTTGACGCGGTGATCGTCACCCACACCCATGACGATCACTGGGACGCGGCGGCGATCGCCGCGATCCCGAAAACCCTGCCGGTGTTCGCCCAGCATGAGGCCGACGCCGCGCTGCTGCGCAGCCAGGGATTTCAGGATCTGCGCCTGCTGTCGTCAGACAGCGAATTTGCCGGCGTGCGTCTGCTGAAAACCACCTCCGGGCAGCATGGCAGCGACCGCACCTACGCGGTGCCGGCGATGGCTGAACGCCTGGGCGAGGCCTGCGGCGTGGTGTTTCGCCATCCGCAGGAGAAGACGCTGTGGCTGGTGGGGGATACTATCTGGCGCGATGACATTGCAGCCGACCTGCTGAAGCTGCGCCCGGACGTGGTGGTCCTCAACGCCGGCTACGCCCACGTCATCGGCTTTGGCCCGATTATCATGGGCAAGGAAGATCTCCTGAACGTGCACTTCGCCCTGCCGGAAGCGAAAATCATGGCTATCCACCTCGAGGCGGTCAACCACTGCCTGGTGAGTCGGGAAGAGATGCGCCAGTATGCGCTGGATAATCAGATTGCCGATGTGGTTTCTATCCCGCAGGATGGAGAAACCGTCGTTTATTAACATGCGTAAGGGGAAGGGACGATGAAACTCACCGACGTGGCGATTGTCGCTGTAGAGGGCTTTAGCCCGTTTCACTACGCCGTCCCCTGCATGCTGTTTGGCGATTCGGTTTCGGAAATCAAACGCTTTAATCTGCACATTTGCGCCGAGCGGCCGGGGCTGCTGCGCGCCCGCGATGGTTTTGCGCTGTACGCCACCGGCGATTATGCCGCGCTGGAACAGGCGGATATCGTGGTGGTGCCTTACTGGGGCGAGGTCGATCGACGTCCGCCGCAGGCGCTGCTTGATAGCCTGGTGCGGGCCCGGGATAACGGCGCGGAGATTGTCGGCCTGTGCCTCGGCGCGTTCGTCCTCGGCTACGCCGGGCTGCTGGACGGCAGGCGAGCGGCGACTCACTGGGAGTTCGAGCAGGATTTCCAGCGCCGGTTTCCGCAGGTGCAGCTGGATATCAACGCCCTGTACGTCGACGACGAGCGGATCATTACTTCGGCGGGCACCGCGGCGGCGCTGGACTGTTGCCTCTACATCATCCGCCAGCGTTTCGGCAGCCTCGCGGCCAACCAGATCGCCCGGCGGATGATTGTTTCGCCGCACCGCGAGGGCGGCCAGGCGCAGTTTATCGCCCAGCCGGTGCCGAAAAACACCCGCGATGCGCGAATCAACTGCCTGCTGGATTATCTGCAGCAGCATATTGCCGAGCCGCACAGTCTCGATTCGCTGGCCCGGGTGGTGGCGATGAGCCGCCGTACCCTGACCCGCCACTTCGCCCGGGCAACCGGGATGAGCATTACCGACTGGCTGACCGCCGAACGTCTGCGCCGCAGCCAGACTCTGCTTGAGGCGGGCGATCTGCCGGTCGAGCAGGTGGCGGAGGCGGTGGGCTATCTTTCAGCGGTCACCTGGCGCCAGCAGTTTAAAGCGCGCTTTGGCGTCAGCCCGACGGAATGGCGGCGTACCTTTCGTCGCGGCGCTTAGCCGGCGAGGGTCGCACTGTCGATCACGAAGCGGTATTTCACGTCACCCTTGACCATTCTTTCCCAGGCTTCGTTGATCTCATCGCCGCGGATCAGTTCGATATCGGCGACGATGCCGTGTTCGGCGCAGAAGTCGAGCATCTCCTGAGTTTCCGGAATACCGCCGATCATCGAGCCGGCAATCGACCGGCGGCGGAAGATCAGATTGAACACTTCCGGCGACGGATGCGGCGTGGCCGGGGCGCCAACCAGCGTCATGGTACCATCGCGTTTCAGCAGCGTGGTGAAGGCATCGAGATTGTGCGGCGCCGCCACGGTGTTGAGGATGAAATCGAAGCTTTTGACGTGGGCCGCCATTTCGTCTTCATTGCGCGACACCACTACGTCATCGGCGCCCAGCGCTCTGGCCGCATTACGCTTGGATTCGGAGGTGGTAAAGGCCACCACGTGGGCCCCCATGGCATGGGCCAACTTGATCCCCATATGCCCGAGGCCGCCGATGCCGACCACGCCGACTTTTTTACCCGGCCCGACGTGCCAGTGGCGCAGCGGCGAGTATGTCGTGATCCCAGCGCACAGCAGCGGCGCGACGGCGGCCAGCTGCGCTTCGGGATGGGTTATCCGCAGCACGTAGCGTTCATTGACCACGATCTGCTGTGAATAACCGCCAAGCGTGTGTCCCGGCGCGTCCTGGGTCGGCCCGTTATAGGTCAGCACCATGTGGTCGCAGTAGTTTTCCAGCCCCTCAGCGCACTCTTCGCACTGTTGACAGCTATCGACCATACAGCCGACGCCCACCAGATCGCCGACGGCGTAGCGCGAGACGGCGTTGCCGACCGCGGTCACCCGACCCACAATTTCATGCCCCGGCACGCAGGGATACAGCGTTCCCGCCCATTCCGATCGCGCCTGGTGGAGATCGGAGTGGCAGACGCCGCAGTAAGCGATGGCGATCTGTACATCCTGCGGCCCCGGGTCGCGGCGGGTGATGGCCATTGATTCCAGCGGCTGGCTGGCGGAGTAGGTACCAATAGCGTTGATCAGCATAGCGAAACCTCTTCTTGATGAATGGACTCAATAGAACGGGAGGGGAATGCGGGTGGTCAGTGGCATCGATAAGCGTAGCCTGGACTGGCCGAGATGCGAGGGGGAAAGCGGTAGAGAAACCCTCAGGCGCGGCGTTAGCCAGCGCAGTAAATAATAAGATGGCCTTATCTTTATCGCCGCTAAGCCTTATAGGTAATTAAGGCTCATCGTATTTTTTATTCCTGTAAAATAGAGATAAATAGTTATTGCAGATAATGATGCTTACACTCTTTTTATCCTCGTAACGTCTTGTCTTTTATTCGTTAATTCACCTGTTGATACTATGATTCTCAACGAATCACTTTTTCAACCTGACCTGATGGCATAAAAACCATGTCGATCCCTGCAGCCAGCCTCTCTACTGACCAGGCGTTACCGTCTTTTTATTACGGAAGACAGACAAAGCCGTTATTCGCGGTGGAATCCCTGTTATCTGCGTTCCTGCCCGCCAGCTCACCCTTTGCGCTGCCGCGATCGACCTATTATCGTTTTCCGCCGACCCAGGCTGAATCCGGATTAATTCTGCTCGAAGAGGGGATTGCCTCGCTATGCCATGCGGAAAACAACATGGTGATATCAACGATATTTGCCCCTTCGCTATTGGGATTAATCGATGGTTACGGCGTCTTTAACGGTATTCCGGAAAAACACCACTGCTCTCTGTTTGCTGAGACAGATTTGCGCGGACGCTGGATAGGACACCAGGCCGCGGTCGAGATCCTCAATGCGCAAAACCTGTGGCAGGAGATGGCCCATGTTCTGGCGCAGCGGCTGATGGTGTTGAGCATGCGTTCGCAGGAGATGGTGGGGGTGGATTCTTATCCGATGGTGCGAACCCTGCTAACAGAGCTGGCGGACTACCCGGAGGAGTATCGTCGCCAAATTAATGCGTTAAGCTTTATACAGCGCCGCACCAACCTGTCGCGCAGCCGTGTTATGTCGATTCTGGCAGAGCTGCGCAAAGGTGGTTACATTACGGTCCATCGCGGGGTGCTGGAAAAGATAACCCGCACGCTTCCCGCCCACTTTTAAACCCGCGCGGCGGAGGGGCGTGATTTTCCCACCCCTCGTCAGCCGGTGGGCTAAGGCTCAACCGGCGTCAGAAAGTCCAGCCGCAGCGGCTCAGCCAGCAGAGACTCCATCTGCGTCATAAACGCCTGAAAATAGGGCATCGCGACATGGGCATCGAGGGCGTCCTGTCCCTGCCACGCCTCGCGCATATAGAAGGTGTCCGGCGCGTCGCGCAGCTGAAACAGGGCATAGTCGAGGTTGCCCGGCTCCTGTCTCGTCGGCAGGAGCAGCGCCTGCAGGGCCTGACGCAGGGCGTCCGTTTGGCCCGGTTTCGCCTTGAGCACGGCGATAAGCGATATCATCTTAAAACCCCTCCAGCACGATCTTGCCGACGGCGCGTCCGGTTTCCAGCTGGCGATGCGCTTTCTGCAGATTGGCGGCGGTGATGGCGCCGTAGTGTTCGCCAAGGGTGGTTTTGATAGTGTGGTTGTCGATCAGCGCCGCCACGCGGGTGAGCAGCTGATGCTGGGCGATCATATCATCCGTCTCAAACATTGAACGGGTGAACATAAATTCCCAGTGCAGGGACAGGCTTTTCGCTTTCAGCGGCACCACGTCCAGGGTCTCCGGGTCATCAATCAGCGCCAGCTTGCCCTGCGGGGCGAGGGCGTCGATCAGCGCGTTGAAGTGCTGCTCGGTATTGGTCAGGCTGGCGACATGGGTTACCGACGTGATACCAATGCGCGCCAGCTCGTCGGCGAGCGGCTTGCTGTGATCGATCACATGGTGCGCGCCCGCCTCGCGGACCCACTGCTGGCTCTCGGGACGCGAGGCGGTGCCGATCACCGTCATGGCGGTCAGTTTACTGGCCAGCTGGGTCAGGATAGACCCCACGCCGCCCGCCGCGCCGACGATTAGCAGCGTGTCGCCCGCATTGCCGCCTTCCTCAACGCCGAGACGGTGAAACAGCAGCTCCCAGGCGGTGATCGCCGTCAGCGGCAGCGCGGCGGCGGAGGCATTATCGAGGGTGCGCGGTTTGTGCGCCACCAGGCGCTCATCCACCAGCTGATATTCACTGTTGCTGCCGGCCCGGCCCAGCGCGCCGGCGTACCAGACCTCGTCCCCGGGCGCGAACAGCGTCACTTCCTCACCGACGGACTGCACCACGCCAACGGCGTCCCAGCCCAGCACCCGCGGCGTGTCGCCCTGAAAGCCGGCGCGCACTTTGGTGTCTACCGGATTGACCGAGATAGCCTTCACAGCGACCAGCAGATCACGCCCGTGGGCGGTGGGGATCGGCAGGTCGATCTCGGTTAAAGAAGGGATGTTGTTGCCGTCAGCGGCGGCTTGAGTAATGGCGATAGCTTTCATAACTGCTCCGGTCTGTGATTCGGGTGAATGAAAAGATGGAGCCATCGTAGACCGCTGCCGGGAGGGGAAAAACGGGCTAACGGCAATAACAGTTATATGCAGAAAGTGAAAATCAGCCCACCTGATAGAAGTCGAGCATCACCCCATCCTGGGTCCGGCCACCGGCGCAGATAAACAGCGAGGTGGTTAGCCAGCTGAGCGCGGGAGCATCCACCTCAAAGGTGGGCACGGTGCGAAAATAGATGGCTTCAGGCGGAATATCGCTAAAAAAGCGCATATCGTCGGCGAAAAGCTGGTCATGATACTGGGCCGGCACCCGGCGGATGCCATTGTTTTCCACATAGACCGTGCCTTCCGCCACCTGCAGGGCATAGCGGGCGGACAGCCTGCAGGTGCCGTCGGGTTCGATTATCTGGCTGTCGACGCCGCCGGGTAATACGTGGCCGCGAAGTTGACCCGAGACGCTGCCGCCGACAATCGGGATCAGCTGGCGCTTACCGGTCTGCGGGCTGCGGGAGACGATTATCGGTTTATCAACCTGGATGGTAATGGAAAAACAGTGTCTGAGTTCGGGGGTCATTATGGCTCTCCTGTTTCGGTTGCTAACGGCACGCGGCCACCGCGCCAGTGTAACGGGTTTGCGAGAGACAAAATAACGCAGGGTTTGGATGAAAATGATTGGCTGGGATGATGAGTTTGGGGGGGGTCAGGTTGGTAGGGAGTGGCTGTGGGGGAGCAGGGGCAAACTGGCGGAAGATCACAGGAGTGATATTGTTATTTTATCTTATTGTTTTTATTCTAATTTATAAATATGTAATTATTTTTTTATACATATGCTTATACACATTTGTTTGACTGACAAGCTATCTATAGGTAAAGCACCAGTGACCGTTCTTATCTAAAAAACTTTTTTTTAGAAAAACTGTTCACACTGTTCACTGCGCATTTTTATCTTTACTATTCATATTGTTATGTGGTGAATAGTTGGTGAACAGTGAACACTTTACTGTTCACCTCCACAGGCTATAGGTACAAGCGCTATAGTCTGCTGTGAGTGAGGAACGGAAGCTCGCTCTTTAATGCAACTGCAACCATCACTGCATGTGTAGTTTAAAAGTATGCCGTTGAGTTATTAATCCACTTCCCTGTGATTGTATAGATTTATTTTTCATCTCTATAAAATAAATATTAGTACATATCAAAGATTGATTTCACTCTATTTTCATGCCTTTTGAAACCTGTTCCCGCGCCCAGACAAGAGAGAGAGATTATAAGTTCATCATCGTAAGTAGAGATGTCGCGGACAAATCCAAACACAGTCTGAACATGACGTCCAGTCATAGCTCCGAACTTCGCGCTAGAACTCGTGCAATACCAAGGTTGAAATGTGAATTCCACTCTTAAATTATAACCTCGGTAATATGCTTTTTTTACCTCGTCAACATCATTAAGACCACCTTCGATAGTCGAAAAGTAGAAGGGTGCTTGTATTGAAATGAAACTTCCCATTTCAACGAGCGCTCTAAGGTCATTCCTTTTATTGAGTATTGGTGTTATGTCAATAACCGGAGTGTTTTTTAACACAATATCAAGGATTGAGCCGAGATAACTTGCAATATGAAATGCGCCACCAAAATCAAGGAAATAAAATCTTCTGCTCTTATCAATATTCCATTTCAAATCATTTGTAATAAATCCTCGATCATCAATAAATCCGTCTTCTTTTAGATTATTGAATTCACCAAGGTCACCTATAGTGAAACCTAACTTTTCAAAAAGCTCAAAAACACGACGGCAATTTATCCAATCCCAACGAGCAGAGCTTCGGGCGGTTTTTAGATTGAAAAGAGTCTGGATATCATTTTTTCTGACAATCATCTCCCACCTTTTCTTATATTCTCTAAGCTCTTTTGGATTCAGGTTTTGACTTAAAGACTTTTTTGTGTGAGCTAGATCATGACAATCTAAGCAAAGTACAGCCAAATTTTCTATAGAATGGTCTCGTGAAACAGACCATTCCTCTATATGGTGAACGATGATTGACTTGTGCTGTTTACGGCAAACACAACAAGTTCTGCGGTTGTGCCAAAGTAAATTTATCAGTGTACTTTCAGGTATAGGAGGTCGTTCACCCGAATGAAGCTGCTTTATATCAAGCTTAGATAAACCAATTCGTGAAAGCATTTCAGCGTTCATTTGTTTTAAGAACTTCAGAGTAAACCCTTTAGCAGAAAGATTTTCTGCTAACTCACTATCTATGCCTCTAGAAAGGAGAGCGTTTATAGTTCTTTGACTCATTTTTAATCCTTATGCATCTTCAGCCTAGAGTGAGCTCATTTCTGCAAACAACTGCTATCCTCACTGCGAGGCGTTATGAACACTTAGTGGCCACCTTTGTGGCTGTAAGTCGGATTGTAAAACATTTCCGACTGACTCCCCACAAGTTAGCAATACATAAATTAGCCGGATCCGCTTCTGGCACCGAGCAGTCTGATAACGTTTGAAGGTAAAAAGTTTTTTCTGGAAAAACTGTTCATACTGTTCACTCGGTGTTTTTGTTTTTTATTTTCATTATGTTAGCGGGTGAACACCCGGTGAACAGTGAACACTTTACTGTTCACTCTGGCCGGTGAGCAGGCAAAAAAAGACCGGCAATGCCGGTCCGGGTAGGTTATGTTGCGGTGGGTTCGTCGCACTTCGGCAGCCAGTCGGCGTTGCTTTCCTCCCTGAGGGCGAGATTGGTCTGCATACCCTGATTTGTGCGGCGCTTCTCGTAATTCAGACCGTACTCTTTCAGCATGGCTGAGAGCCCCTTGCCGAACATGGTCAGGCTGAGTGCGTTCCTGTAGCCATGGGCCTCCATGTACACCAGATAGGCGTGATACAGATACAGGCGCGGCTGGCGCGGAATAATGTTGGCGTTCCCCATATACATCCCGTCAGGCTCCGGCAACGCTTCAAGATAGCCGCAAAAATCAAACGTCGGGTCAGCGTCGCGTTTGATGCTCAGCGCCTCATCGGAGTTCTGCTGCGACTGGAGCAGGGCGCGGGCGCTCATCGGGTCGCTGAACTGCTGCATTAACTGGCGGACAATCACGGCCAGCTCGCGGGCGATTTTATCCCTGAGCTGCGGGTCGCGCTCCTCCGGGGCTATCTGCTCCGGGAAGTGGATGATTACCCGGCGACGTGACACGCCCCCGCTGCGGTCGGTGAAGCGCATCGGGTTATTATTCACGGCCAGAATGACCGCCGGAATGTGCGTCGAGTAGGGATTCTGGTATTTCGGGTCAACGGAGACCGCATCGCCGCCGGTAATGGCCTTAAGTCCGGCACCGTCACCGCTCCATTTCTCCTGGTCTGGCAGACGAATAAGTGAGAAGCCTATCAGGGAGGCGCGCTTGCGCGGGTCTTCCAGCGTGTCTATATCGGCTGACGTGGCGTTATCCTCTCCGGCCAGCATCGTGGCGATTTCGGCGAGAATACTTTTCCCGCTGCCGCCGGGGCCGGTGACTTCGAGAAAGAGCTGCCAGTCGTAGCGGTTCGCCAGCACCATAAACAGCGCGGCCAGAATCACGTTACGTTTTGTCGGGTTGCCACTGGCCGCCCGGTCGAGCCAGCGCCAGAAGTTAGGTGCATGGGTTTCCAGCGTTTCGCCCTCCACCGGTGGGGTGAAATCCACATCGCACAGGGTGCGCAGCCAGTGCGATTTGCTGTGCGGGCTGAATATCCCACTTTGGGTATCGAGTACGCCGTTGCGAAAACCAATCAGACGGCGCGCCGGTGCCTCCTGCTGCGGAATAATCAGCTTCAGCGTCTCCACCACAGAGGTGATTCTCCCCGATGAGAACGGGGCGCGCAGCCGCTGGAACAGTCCGGCCACATCGCGGGCAAAATCGGAGGGCGTTATCACCTTCCAGATGCCGTTTTCATAGCGGGAAAGAAGCTGGCCGTTGGCGTCCACGGCCAGCGCTTCGCCGTAATGTTCATGCACCCGCATTGCCTTATCGCTGGCGCTCATGGCGGTAAATTCCGCCTCGCTCATGGTGTCGAACGGGCTTTGTGCCGCTGGCCGGATGGCGGCATAAATGGCTTTCCGCGTGGCGTCCTCCCCCTTCAGCATCACCGCATCATTCCAGTCACCAAACACCGGCGGCAGGGCAACAACGCCCTCGCAGGCCTGAGCGGCTGCGGTGGATTTAGTCTGGCCGGTGCCGTTCAGGTCACGGTCAGCGGCGAGGATAATCTGACAGGCCGGGTGTTTCTGACGGGCCAGGCTCGCCAGAGAAAGAAGGTTCACGGACGACAGCGCCACCATGACGGTTTCCCCGGTCAGGTGATGCACGGTAAGGGCCGTCGCATAGCCCTCCGCTATCCACAGGCGTTTCCCGGCCTGTTTCTGCCCGTCGATGAGATGGCATGCCCCTTTGACCTGCCCGCCTTTCAGGGTGCGCTTGAGCCCCTCAGCGTTAATAAGCTGGAGGTTAACCAGCGCGCCGGACTCGTCATACAGCGGCACCACCACATCACCGGCGCGGTAGGCAACGCCGCCGGTTTTGTGCGACGTGGTCAGCGTCAGACACTCACGACCGGCAAAGCCTTTGCGGGTCAGGTAGGCGTTGCTGGTGGCCGGGCGCGTTTTCTCCAGCAGTCTGACGGCCAGCGCGGCCGCTGCTCTGCGGTCGGCCTCCGTTCCGGCCTCTGCGGCTGCTATCACCTCCGGGGCAACCGGCGGCAGATTCCCGGAGACGGCGTTCACTTTCCCGGCGGCCTCGGATGCCGATATGCCGAACACCTTCTCAACCAGTTTCAGGCCGTCACCGGCACCGCACTGGTTACAGAACCATGTGCCACGCCCCTCTTTATCGTCAAAGCGGAACCGGTCAGCGCCGCCACACACCGGGCAGGCCTGATGACGGTTTTTTATCACTTTCATGCCCAGCGCCGGGAGAATGCGCGGCCAGTGGCCGCACGCCTGTTTTACGGTGTCCGTTACGTTCATTTTCATGGTTTTCTCCCTCAGTGCAGTACAGGCGATGTGATATGGCGGGCGCAGAGCTCATCCATCACGGCGAGCCCGAGGAAGGACAGCGACGGGGCGGCTTTCAGCGGCCCGGCCTCCATCAAATCTTCCAGCAGCGCACAGGCAATCAGACGGCCTTTTTCCTCGCCGTGCTGGCGCAGGTAGAAGCCCTCCAGCTCGGCAGCGATGGCGCTTTCCAGCGCGTCGAGAGTGAGGTGGGGATAGCGGTGCTGACGTTCGCACAGGGTCAGCCAGGCACAGGCGACAGCGCGGCGATACAGGGCAGCGCGCAATACGGGCGGTAATGGCGTTTTCATACGTTGCCCTCCCCGGTGAACCAGCGGTGATTACAGCGCTCGACCACGCCGTCGAGCTGGGCGGTCATCAGGTAAATCACGGAGGTAAGCTGTAACTGCTGGGTCGGGTCACGACGCAGGGAGGTGCAGTCCTGCACCTGCATCAGCTCGCCGACGAACTGGCCGACGTTACGCAGGTGCTCCAGGCATTCGAGGTCTTTGACGGTGATGGCGGGCTGTTTCATGCGCGCACCTCCGCCACCGGCAGACGCCCGGCAAACGAGAGGACGTAATCGCGAACGAGGGAAAGGCGTGCGGCGTGTTCATCCCCGGCGACGGCGCGGAGCATACAGATACGGGGCTGGCGGTCTGCGCGACGAACGGCGGCAAACACAAAGACAAACTGCGGGTGTGACGGGGTGAGGGTTGTAGCCATAGGGGCAGCCTCCAATAAGTAGCGGTAATTGCCACCACCGGAGTTCCTACGCTCATGGGTGGTGACCCGAACGGGGGTAGGAATACCGGCCTTATTGGAAACCGGCCAGCCCGAAGGCTGCCCCGCCCGGACCACCATTATCTGACAGGGGCTATGGAATAAGCACCACAGCCCGAAAAATGGGTGTGCCTGAGCAACGACGTAAAAAAAGACGCATGGCGCGTCTGGTGTCGCCAATAAGTAACTCGGGTTCCTACGCCCGGCTGCCGATTTTGCGACAGCGACAAAACTATACCTGGAAACGGCGAAGGGAAGCAAGCCAGAAAAAGGGGCTTTTTGCGGAACGGGCATCATCATGCGTCATAGCCCCGGTTGCGTTCAGCGATACGGTCGGCCATCCACCCGGTGATTTCCGACTGCGCCCACGCCACGTTTTTTCCGCCGAGCGAGATTTGTTTCGGGAAAGCCTCCCGGCTGATGAGGTCGTAAATCGTGGAGCGGGACAGTCCGCACAGATGCATCACTTCGGGCAGGCGAATAAAGCGCTCCTGAACGGCATCAGAAACCGGCATCAGCGGCGCGGCAGGGGCAGAAGACGGGGAAGAAAAAGCGGTGTGCATCGGGCTACCTCATAAAGTCCATACAGTGCCGGTCGTGTCCGTCCGGCTTCGGGTAGCTCTCTATTTTGTGAATATTTTCCCCGAGGGCAACAAGTCATTTTGTAGTGGCCCACCACACAACAGAGCGATTTTTAGACAGTGGCAAACGTTGGCCATCTTTTGGTAAACGTTGGCAAACTGGTGGCCCATTCCTGATTACTTTTATTTATATATTATTGGTTTTTAATCGCAAAAAAGACTAAGTGAGCAGGGTTTCGTCAAAACAGAAAGGTGAACAGTAGTGAACAGTCGGTGAACACTTCTGACCTCAACTGTTCACCACTTAACTTACTGTATTACTTATTCTTTTATTTAAAGTGAACAGTAGTGAACAGTTATATGTAAAAAAACAAACGGTGAGTATGCTTTTCCTGAGACCTTTCTCTGGCAAGCCGGGTTTTGATGTCCTGTTTGTGCCAGAACCGCCACAACCGCAACAGGTCGTGTTGTTGTGTGTGCCCCGGCAGAATCACCTCATGTTGAAACCACGAGGAAACCTGCCATGACCGACACCCCCTTTATCCCTGATTACCTGAAACCGGCGCTGGAGCGACTGGCCGCAGCCAGAGAGGCCCATCTTGAACAGGCCCGCCGGATGGAGGACACCCTGACGGCCATCACCCGCGCAGAGGAGCAGAAAGCGGCGCTGGAGCAGGACAACGGCAGCGACACCCGCACCTGGCGCGCTGCTTTCCGTGCCGGAGGCGCTATGCTGACGGATGAGCTGAAAAGCGGCCATATCGAGCGAGTGGCCCGCCGGGAGCTGGCGCAGGAATGCCACAACCTGACCGAAGTGCTGGCCTTTGAACGTGACCAGCTGAAAGCCACCTGCAACAGCACCGCGCGGGCATTCCGCCAGGCGCATCATGCTGTGCTGAGTAAATATGCTGAGGAAGAGCTTAACCGCGCGCTGAATGACACCCTCGGGCCACTGGTCCGGGCGATGGTGCTGAAAGCAGAGGTGATGGAAAATCCGCTGGCCAACATCACCGGCCATCAGGGCTACATCGAGCCGGAGAAGGAGGTCATGCAGCAGGTGGTCACCTTCCTGATCGGGAAAGTGAGCACCTTCTCCGTCACGCCAGCCGATGAGCCGGTGCTCTCCCTGACCGGCTTCCCGGCCGTCGCGCTTCCACATATGGACCATGACGCCGCCAGCACGCCCGGCGAGCGTAAGGTCTGGCAGGAGAAAATCCGTCAGCGCGAGGCTGACCTGAAAGCGCGGGGGCTGCTGCCATGATGCACTGTCCGTTCTGCAAAAAGTCGGCGCATACCCGTACCTCCCGCTATCTGTCGGAGAACGTCAAACAGCGCTACCACCAGTGCACCAATATTGACTGCTCGGCGACGTTCCGCACCACTGAAGCTATCGACGAGGTTATCCGTCCTCCGGCGGAGAAAACGCCGCCTGTCGCGGAGCCGGTCACACCTCCGGCACCCCGTAAAGTGCAGGGCTGCTACAGCTCGCCATACCGTCATTAATCAGGGGAGAACTGCCCATGACCACCCTTACGCTACAGCAGGCTTTTGAAGCCTGTCAGAAGAACGAAACCGCCTGGCTGAACCATAAAGCCGAACTGGCGGCCGCAGAGCAGGAATACCGCGAGCAGGTGCTGGCCGGGGATGACCGTATACCGGGCAGAATGCAGACACTGCGCGACATTATCGATGTCAAAAAATGGGAGATAAATCAGGCCGCCGGGCGCTATATCCGCGCCCATGAAGCGGTGCAGCGCATCAGTATCCGCAACCGGCTGAATGACTTTATGCAGGCGCACGGTGCTGAACTGGCCGCCACGCTTGCCCCGGAGCTGATGGGAATCAGTCAGCAGCCCGCACTCCTGACCGGCCATGCGCTCGACCGTTCGGCCCATTATCTGCGCGAAGCCCTGTCCGTGTGGCTGAGTACCGGTGAAGAAATTCATTATGCCGCAGAAGACAGCGATATTTTAACGGCCATCGGATTCAGGCCTGACGCGGCTTCGCGGGTGGATAATCAGGAAAAATACACCCCCGCACAGAGCCTGATTTATGCCCGCCGGCGCACAGAACTGGCCGGCAGGTAGCCCCGCAAAAAATCCCCGAAAATACCGCTATTTTTCCCGAATTAAGCCATGCATCCACAGGGTGCATGGTTTTGCATGCGTTTCCCCGCCCCGTCACTCTCTTCCCAGACCCGTCCCGGCGCGGCCTGAGCCCCCCGATGCACCTGCATGAAAACCGACCCATGAAGCGGGCAGGCGAGGCGGGGAAAGCACTGCGCGCCAGCGGTAAAGTATTTATTTAATGATATTTAATTTCACGGCCTGAGCGCGTCGCTGTGCTGCGCGGGTTCAGTGGATGGTACGGTGCTGTTCGGGGGCGTAGCGAGCCTCTGAGGTGCTCAGGAGGAGTGCAGGAAAAGGCCGCCCGGAGGATGAGGGAAATCGGTTATTTCGGTGCTGATGCTGTTGCTTCTGAAGCTGCTCACCTCTGGTCTAGGTATTCGTATGATGTATTCGTGCCTGTATCGATCTGTGACCATCAATGCGCTGGTATGAGAACAACCCTTGAGACGTTGTTAGCCAAGGGGGGAAGAGCATTGCGTGCTGGTAGCTTCACTTAATTATTTTCTGCTCTCAGTGCGTAGTAATGGCAATAATTTATTATATGAGGTTATGTATCATGTGAGTTTGGAGAGCGGTAAGTTGGAAGGGATAAAATTAGTATAATGCCGCTAAATTGCGGCATTATTATAAGTGGTTGAAGAACAATAGGACTGCCATTACAATGTTGAATGTATCTATATAAATAATTTAATGTTGTTTTTTGTTAGCACCTTCTGGTAGTGAGTTGAAAGAACACTGATAACCATTATAGTTTGTATTCCTAATGCACTGAGCTTCTATTTTTATTTGTTCATAAGGGTTGGTTTTGTTCGGAGAACTAAAGATCATCATGCAAACCCCTGTGAATAATAGAACAGCTAATACACCAAAATAGAATATTTTAGCTTTGGTGGTGCTGTGAACATTCTTAAAAAAGAGAATATCTCGAGGGCTATTATCACCGATTGTTTTAGTAAGATCTATATTTACAATATCTGCAGCGATCTCTTTTTCAATGGCCAATCCCTTTTTTACAGCGCCTAGCAATAAAGGATGGTACCAGTAAACGTCAACAAAATAGAAAAGCAACCAAACAATGGCCGCTCCAAATGCAAGCATTCCCGCAACTGAGTAGCTGCCTCCCAAAATGACTAAACTTGAGTTTGAGTTAAAACTAACACCTATTGCACCAATAAATGCTGATAATATAAGGATACCGAAATTTCGAACTTTCATTTCGAGATCATTGAAATGCTTTTGCACATCAATAATTGTTTTCCATACGTCAACCTTGAGTTTTAGTTCTTCAAGGTTAATCGTGGCTAGAAATTTTTCCTCATCGGTCATCGCCATCATTTATTTCCTTTAAATTCTGAAAATTCAAAGATAGACAAGATATCTGAGAATACTTCTACAGTATGAGTAGGTTTAGCACCAGAGGCATTTTCTTTTATTTTTCTTTCTCTCTCTACATCTTCATCTGTCCAGTGCGTGACAGCACGTAAAAGGTCATAACCATCTTTATTTTCCTCAAAATGACCAGTCCCGTAACTGGCGAATACATCGCTAACATTGGCATTCTGCGCCATTTCAATGTCTTTCATTTCACTATCACCAATGTAGACACATTCTTCTGGAACAGCCCCAATGGACGCAATAATATCTAAAAGCAGTTGAGGGTTTGGCTTGATTTCATCTTGAGGTGTATATTCTTGTTTTGTATTTACAAGATTGTATTTTACCTGTTTTTCCTCACCATCTGGTATTTCATGATCTTCTGGTGAAAATAAAACATCAATGATGCCATCAAGCCCTAGCTTAGTAAGTCTGAAATTAGAATAGTAAGACTTTGATTCAGTGTAAGCGACAATAAAACACCCTTTCCCTTTAAGGGTTTTCAATGTTTCTAATACTGTTGGGTACAGCTTTAAATGTTTTTTTCTTGCACTTCTAAAAGCGTGGATGGCCTCATCCATCGCTAATTTAATAGACTCGCGGTCGCCATATTTTTCCTGTAGCAACGGGATGCTTTCAAGAATAAATGAATATTCAGCAGTTCCATATTTTTGATGGATGGGTCTGATTTGTTCAATTAAATCAGCTCTAGGAATTCCTGAAATCTCCACCACTTTGTTTAACATGGCGTTAAAACTATTGTACCAAACACTGAACCAATCAAAAAGTGTATTGTCAAGATCTGTTATTAGTACTGTCTTTTTCATGCAAACTCCTAAAATTTGATTTTGTATAGTATAAAACATTTCACAATATTTTTCTATGAATGATGTGTTTAGGTTGGATATAGCATATCACTGTACCACTGAATCATAATCCGGCGATTTTCAAGGTATTGCGCATGATTATATGTTCCCCTAATAGAATTTTTATCAGCATGAGCTAACTGCAGCTCTATCCATTTACTGTCAAATCCTTGCTCATGAAGTATTGTTGACATCGTGTGTCTGAATCCGTGCCCTGTAGCTCGTCCTTTATAACCCAACAACTCTATGACTTGTGTAACTGTTTCTTTGCTAATCGGTTTGCTGCGATTGTTTCTTCCTATGAAGATATAAGGATATCTCCCCGTTATTGGCTTTAATTGGAGAAATAATTGAGTAGCTTGAAATGATAGAGGGACTATGTGAGGTCTTTGCATTTTCATTCTATCTGCTGGGATTTCCCATATCCTCTTTTCAAGATCTACTTCATCCCATGTAGCAAAGCGCATTTCCTTAGTTCTTACGCCGGTTAGCATCACTATTTTTGTTGCATTTTTAGTGATAATGCTGCCGGTATACGCTTCCAGATCACGAATAAAATGAGGTAGCTCTTCAGCAGATAAAAAAGGATGGTTCTTCTGTTTAGGAACGGCCAAGGCGATAGCTAAATCAGGGGCTGGGTTGTATTCAGCGCGGCCAGTTATGATTGCATAGCGAAAAACCTCTCCGCACCGCTGGCGTACTTTACGTGTTTTCTCCAGTGCTCCACGTTTCTCTATTCGTCGCAGCACTTCAAGTAATTCTAACGGTTTGATCTCACCGACAGGACGTTTGCCGATGAACGGGAAAACATCTTGCTCGAAGGTCTTAATGATTTCGTCGCGATAGGCCACTGTCCAGCGGTCAGCTTTGTTTGCATGCCATTCGCGGCTTATGGCTTCGAATGAGTTTTCTGTTGAAAGCTGCTGTGCCAGTTTTTGCGCCTTACGTTCCTCTACCGGGTCAATGCCATTAGCAACTTGCTTGCGGGCGATCTCGCGCTTTTCACGAGCTTCAGCAAGGCTTACCAAGTCGTAGCTGCCAAATGACATTAATCGCGCTTTCCCTGCAAGGCGGAAACGGAACCGCCAGCCCTTCGAACCATCGGGATTGATAAGCAATGACAGGCCTTGCCCATCGTTCAATGTGTATGGTTTGTCTTGGGGTTTTGCTCGTTTGATTTGTATGTCTGTCAGTGCCATGTGTATAAGTCAAAAGTGTGTATAAACAATCTATACACATCACTATACATATTTTTCATGGATTCAGGGAGAACTTGTCGGACGATTACGGATGAGCGATTAACTATATTTATTGAAAATAAAGGGATTTTTAGACGTTCTCGGATAGTGGCGGAGCAATTTTGGCGGAAGATCACAGGAGTTGAACCTGCCCGGGACCGCTGGCGGCCCCAACTGGATTTGAAGTCCAGCCACCTCACCGGAGATGACGATCTTCCGCGCCTCGATTGCTACATGGAGGCGGGGCGCATTATAGCTACTTTCAGCCGTTTACCACATACCTAAACGCACTTTTTTACTGTTAAAACTGGACTTTACAGAACAGTCCTGGACAAATCCTCACAAAATCCGTGAGTTACACTTTTTCACTCCCTGATTCCCTACCGCGATCACAGAAAACAAGAAACGTAATCTGATAACGAGATATCGCAATTCATCTTAGTGCGGCAAAGGTTTACAAAAACCGTAACCGGTACCAACCCTCGGTGCCGCTAAGGGAATAGTGCGCATATGAAAGATCACATTTTGTCCGTCAAAGAGAAAATTGGTTACGGCATGGGTGATGCCGCCAGCCACATTATTTTTGATAACGTCATGTTGTACATGATGTTTTTCTACACTGATATTTTTGGTATCCCCGCCGGCTTTGTCGGCACCATGTTCCTGCTGGCGCGCGCGCTGGACGCGATTTCCGACCCGTGTATGGGTCTGCTTGCCGACCGTACCCGCAGCCGCTGGGGTAAGTTCCGCCCATGGATCCTCTTCGGCGCTATCCCGTTCGGCCTCGTCTGCGTGCTGGCCTACAGCTCGCCGGATTTAAGCCACAACGGCAAGCTGATCTACGCCGCCGTGACCTACACGCTGCTGACCCTGCTCTACACCGTGGTGAATATCCCTTACTGCGCGCTGGGCGGCGTGATCACCGACAACCCGACGCAGCGATTTCGCTGCAGTCCTGGCGCTTCGTGCTGGCGACGGCGGGGGGCATGCTCTCCACCGTGCTGATGATGCCGCTGGTCAACTTTATCGGCGGCGAAGACAAAGCGCTCGGCTTCCAGGGGGGCATCGCGGTGCTGTCGGTGATTGCCTTCCTGATGCTGGCCTTCTGCTTCTTTACCACCAAAGAGCGTGTCGAAGCGCCGCCGAGCAGTACCTCGATGCGTGAAGACCTGCGCGATATCTGGCGCAATGACCAGTGGCGGGTGGTTGGCGTGCTCACCATCCTCAATATCCTCGCGGTCTGCGTTCGCGGCGGCGCGATGATGTATTACACCACCTGGATCATGGGCTCGGCGGCGCTGTTCACCGCCTTCCTCACGACCTACTGCGTCGGCAACCTGATTGGCTCGGCGCTGGCGAAACCGCTGACCGACTGGAAATGCAAAGTCAGCGTCTTCTGGTGGACCAACGCCCTCCTGGCGGTGCTCAGCGTGGCGATGTTCTTCGTACCGATGGACGCCGAAATCACCATGTTTGTCTTTATCTTCGTCATTGGCGTACTGCACCAGCTGGTGACGCCAATCCAGTGGGTAATGATGTCCGACACCGTCGACTACGGCGAATGGTGTAACGGCAAACGCCTGACCGGCATCAGCTTCGCTGGCACCCTGTTTGTGCTCAAGCTGGGACTGGCGCTGGGCGGCGCGCTGATCGGCTGGATGCTGGCCGGCGGCGGCTATGATGCCGCCGCTAAAACCCAGAACAGCGCCACCCTCACCATCATTATCGCCTTGTTCACCCTCGTTCCGGCGGTGTGCTACCTGCTGAGCGCGGTGATCGCCAAACGCTACTACACGCTGAAAACGCCGTTCCTGAAAAAAATGATGGCCGAGCTGGCCGAGGGCGCGCGTCGCAACGAACAAGATTTCACCGCCGCCCCGATCGACAAAGAATGGCAAAACTAAGAGGACGTTTTAATGAAAATCAGTGATGGAAACTGGCTCATTCAACCAGGGCTCAACCTGATCCAACCCGTACAGGTTTACGAGGTGGAGCAGCAGGGGAATGAAATGGTGGTCTATGCCGCGCCGCGCGATGTCCGCGAACGCGCCTGGCAGCTGGATACGCCATTGTTCACCCTGCGCTTTTTCTCGCCGCAGGAAGGGATAATCGGCGTGCGCATGGAGCACTTCCAGGGCGCGCTGGATAACGGCCCGCACTATCCGCTGAACGTGCAGAAAGACGTCCATGTCGAAATAGAAAATACGGCCGGGTTCGCCGAGCTGAAAAGCGGCAGCCTCAGCGTGCGGGTGACTAAAGGCGAATTCTGGGGGCTGGATTTTCTGCGCGACGGCGTGCGTATCACCGGTAGCCAGCTAAAAAACAACGGCTACGTGCAGGATAGTAAGACCCAGCGCAACTACATGTTTGAGCGCCTCGACCTCGGCGTCGGCGAAACCGTCTACGGCCTCGGCGAGCGCTTTACCGCCCTGGTGCGCAACGGCCAGACGGTAGAAACCTGGAACGAGGACGGCGGCACCAGCACCGAGCAATCCTACAAAAATATCCCGTTCTATCTGACCAACCGCGGCTACGGCGTGCTGGTCAACCATCCGCAGCGCGTCTCCTTCGAGGTGGGCTCGGAGAAAGTCTCTAAAGTCCAGTTCAGCGTTGAAGGCGAATACCTCGAGTACTTCGTGATCGACGGCCCGACGCCGAAAGCGGTGCTTAACCGCTATACGCAGTTCACCGGCCGCCCGGCGCTGCCGCCGGCATGGTCGTTTGGTCTGTGGCTGACGACCTCGTTCACCACCAACTATGACGAAGCGACGGTGAATAGCTTCATCGACGGTATGGCTGAGCGCCATCTGCCGCTGCACGTCTTCCACTTCGACTGCTTCTGGATGAAGGCCTTCCAGTGGTGCGATTTTGAATGGGATCCGCTAACTTTCCCGGACCCGGAAGGGATGATCAAGCGCCTGAAGGCGAAAGGGCTGAAGGTTTGCGTGTGGATCAACCCGTACATCGGCCAGCGCTCGCCGGTGTTCAAGGAGCTGAAAGAGAAGGGCTATCTGCTGAAGCGCCCGGACGGTTCGCTGTGGCAATGGGATAAGTGGCAGCCGGGGCTGGCGATTTATGACTTCACCAATCCGGAAGCCCGCCAGTGGTACGCTGACAAACTAAAAGGCCTGGTGGCGATGGGGGTCGATTGCTTCAAGACCGACTTTGGCGAGCGTATCCCGACCGACGTCCAGTGGTTTGATGGTTCCGATCCGCAGAAAATGCACAACCACTACGCCTTCATCTATAACGAGCTGGTGTGGAAGGTGCTGAAAGAGACCGTCGGCGAGCAGGAGGCGGTGCTGTTCGCCCGCTCCGCCTCGGTGGGCGCGCAGCAGTTCCCGGTGCACTGGGGCGGCGACTGCTACGCCAACTACGAATCGATGGCGGAAAGCCTGCGCGGCGGGCTGTCGATCGGCATGTCCGGCTTCGGTTTCTGGAGTCACGATATCGGCGGTTTCGAAAACACCGCGCCGGCCCACGTCTACAAGCGCTGGTGCGCTTTCGGCCTGCTCTCCAGCCACAGCCGGCTGCACGGCAGCAAATCCTATCGGGTGCCATGGGCCTACGATGACGAGTCCTGCGACGTGGTGCGCCACTTCACGCAGCTGAAATGCCGCATGATGCCTTATCTCTATCGTCAGGCGGCGCTGGCCAACGAGTGCGGCACGCCGATGCTGCGCGCGATGCTGCTCGAGTTCCCGGACGATCCGGCCTGCGACTATCTCGACCGCCAGTATATGCTGGGCGATTCGGTCCTGGTGGCGCCGGTGTTCTCCGAGGCCGGCGAAGTGCAGTTTTATCTGCCGGAAGGGCACTGGACGCATCTGTGGCATAACGATGAATTGCCGGGTAGCCGCTGGCATAAGCAGCATCACGATGCGCTGAGCCTGCCGGTCTACGTTCGCGACAACAGCCTGCTGGCGCTGGGCAACAATGACCAGAAGCCGGATTACGCCTGGCATGAGGGCACCGCCTTCCAGCTGTTCCACCTTGAGGATGGACGCGAGGCACGCTGTGACGTTCCGGCGGCAGACGGCTCGACGATCTTCACCCTGAAGGCCAGGCGCCAGGGCAACGCCATCGCCGTGAGCGGCGAAGGCGAGGCCCGCGGCTGGACGCTGTGTCTGCGCAATATCCCGCAGATCGCGGGCGTGCAGGGCGGTACGCAGACCGGCAGCGAATGGGGGGTGGTAGTGAGCGCCGAGGGCAATACGCTGACGATTACGTTGTAAATAGGTTAACAGCAGCAGCCCTCTTCGCCCGGCGGAGAGGGTTTTTTTATTCCATTTTTGTACAAAAAGTAACGTTCATTTCATAGTGGTGACTCAGGCCGCAGACGCGGTTGTCGAACGGTGTTAGCGTATTCTGCCGCTGAGAGGAGCCCGCCATGGACGTAGAAAATATCTTTCGTGACGTGAAGCTAAGCAAAACGGAAATGACCGTGCTGCGCTTTATTCAGAACGACCCGGAGCAGTGTATCCGCCAGGGAGTTCGCGCTGTGGCTGAACAGTGCTACAGCAACCCCTCTTCCCTGGTCCGGCTGGCAAAGAAACTGAAGTTCAGCGGCTGGCTGGAGCTGGTCTATTTCATCAAGTTCAATATCACCATGCCGAAGCTCGATGTCACCAACGATATCGACTACATGAGCGTTCAGCCGGAAGAAGCGCTGACGCCGCTGCTGGCAAGCCTTAAACAGCAGCGCATCCTGATCCACGGCAGCGGCTTTTCACAGCTGATCGCCCAGTATATTTACAACAAGTTTCTCGTCACCGGCGTGAATGCCAGCCTGGCGCTGTGGCCCGATTACGAAATCCTCGAACAGAAAAACGCCGCCTGCTTCGACTCCATCTGGATCATTTCTAAATCCGGGCGCAGCAGCTCGGCGCTCAACTGGGTTAAGGCCCTGGAGGGGAAGGAGATTAATCTGGTCTGCTTTACCGGCGACTACCAAAGCCCGCTGGCGCAGGCCGCGGATACGGCGTTTATTATTCACGACCCGCAGAAGTTCGATGATGATATTTACTGGAGCAACCCGTTTTTCGGCTACTGCATCTTAGGCTTTGAGCGACTATTGAAGATGTGGTTTACCAGTCTACGTAGCAATAGTTAGCCCCCGCTAAGCGCGGTGCGAGCGGGGGGAGTTCCCGGATGGCGGCTGGCGCCTTATCCGGGCTACCGGGTGATACGGCTATTTTGCCGGGTGGCGGCTTACGCCTGACCCGGCCTACATAAAACACAAACCGCTCCGTTCGTAGCCCCGCTAAGCGCGGTGCGAGCGGGGGAATCCCATCGGCAGCGGATTACCGCCAGGCGGCGAACTGCTCATCGTCGAGATAGGCTTCGACCAGGGTTTTCGCCAGCGAATAGGAACCGATCAGCGGGTGCGCCATCAGCGCCCGCACCGCCAGCGATTTATCCTGCTGCAGGATCGCCGCCACCGCCAGCCGCTCATACTCCTTCACGCAGGCAATCATATTCTTCTGCGCTGTCGGCACCTTCACCGGCGTCACCGGCTTGAGGCCATCCCGGCTCAGGTCGCAGCTGATCTCGATCACGTCGTCCGGGCGTAAAAAATCGAGCGTGCCATTATTCTGGATCGACACCACGATCCGCTTGGTGGTGGTGCTGTTCACCGCTTCCAGGATATCCAGCGCCACTCCGGCATAGCCGCCGGTGTCCGGCTCTTCGATAAACTGGCGCAGCGTCAGCGGTTCGCGGGTGTGGAATTTCTCCTGCCGGGATTCGTTCTGCATATAGCTGTTTTCCCGGCGCAGATAATGCTGCATCCAGATGGTGAAGGCGGCCTCCGGTTGCGTTCTGGCATCCACGGTGCGCAGCGCCTCGCGCATCTCCTGATTGATGCGGGCGATCTGCTCTCCGCGCGTCTCGCCGGCCCCCTGAATCGCCTTCAGCGCCTCGTCGCGATAGTAGTAATAATAGAGATATTCATTGAGGAGCTGATTATCGCAAAGCCGTACCAGCTCCGGGGAGAAGTACTGCATCGCCGTCTTCTGGTACAGTTCCGGGCTGGCGATCAGCCGTTCGGTCACCTCTTCCCCACGGACGGTGAAGTGGGTAAACCAGGAGAAATGGTTCAGCCCATAGCATTCCACGCTGAGGTCGCGCTCCTCACAGCCAAGGATCGCCGGCAGTTCACGAATCAGCTCGGAGGGGGCATCGCAGATCCCATAGACCCGGCGCTTAAAGCCGGACTTAATAATCGCTTCCGTCACCAGACCTGACGGGTTGGTAAAGTTAAACAGAATAGCGTCTTCGGCGGCATGTTCTTCGATCAGCCGGCAATAGCGAAGGATCGCCGGGATCGAGCGCATGGCCATCGCGAAACCGCCGGCGCCGGTGGTCTCCTGGCCGAGAGTGTTATGCTCAAGCGCAATACGTTCGTCGCGAATGCGGCTTTCATCGCCGCCAACCCGCAGGGTGGTAATGATATAGTTGGCGTCCTGCAGGGCTGCGACCGGGTCGGTGGTGGTACTAAACTGAATATCCGGGCGAATGGTATTAAATACATAGCGGGCAATTTCGCCAAATATCGCCAGATTATCAGCAGAGTTATCGAGAAAAACGACTTCTGTTAAACCAATGCGGTGAGCGTTATAGGCCAGAGATTTCGCTAAAAATGCAGAGCGAACGCCGCCCCCGCCTAATACGGTTAATTTCATAAATACTCCTCATTAATTTTCTGCTAACCAGTTATCAACCCGGGAACGTACCTGTCCCACTTTGACGCCATAAATAACCTGAACTTCATTTCGATTGCGTACGACGCCGTTGGCGCCGGTATTTTTTAATTGCGTGTCATCAACCCGCGCCATATCGCGCACGGCCACGCGCAGGCGAGTAAAACAATTATCGACGGAGAGAATATTTTCCTTGCCCCCGAGGCCGCGGATAATGTCATCGGTGACCGACTGCGGTTGCGCGACTTTCTGGCGGTACTCTGCTTTGCTGTAGAGCTTCACGTTCTCGTCATCTTCCCGGCCCGGCGTTTTCAGGTTCAGCTTCACCACCAGGGTGCGGAAAATCACGTAGTAGACGGCGAACTGGCCGATACCGATAAGGACATAGCCCGGCCAGCGCGTTAAGGAGACCGGCAGCGGCAGGTTATAGATCAGAAACTCGATCAGGCCCGATGCACCCCAGGGACGTACGGTGAAGATGTCGCAAATGGCCTGCGAGGCAGCGGTTAACGTTGCGTGGATCACCCACAGCAGCGGCGAGACAAACAAGAAAGTAAACTCAATCGGCTCGGTGATGCCGGTCAGCATCGAGGTGATAATCGCCGGCAGCAGAATCGCCTTCGCCATCGCTTTCTTCTCCGGTTTCGCGGTGTGGTAGAACGCCAGCGAGGCGCCCGCCAGGCCAAAGATAGTGGTCATCCCTTGCTGCGAAAAACGTAATGCGTCGTTCATGACCGGCGTCAGGTCGGGATGGCGCATATAGGCGAGGAATATGGCCTGGGTGCCGGAGACCACCTGACCATCCACGTTCAGCGTGCCGCCAATCTGGGTGAGCTGGAAGGGGGACCAGACGAAATGGTGCAGGCCGGTGGGGATAAGGAATTTTTCAAAGAAACCATAGACGAAGACCCCGGCGACCCCGGCATTTTTCATAAAACCGGTGAGGGCGGAGATGCCGTGGGTCATAAAGGGCCAAATCCAGGTAAAGGCGATGGCGTAGAAGATAACCACCGGCGTCATCGCCACCAGCGTCAGCTTGGCGCCGCCGTACATCGACAGCGCGCCAGGCAGCTCAATGGCAGAGACTTTATTGTGCACCCACGCAATCGTGCAGCCGAGAATAATGCCCAGGAAAACGCCCATATCCACCACCACAAAGCCCAGCAGCTGGGTTTGCCCGGTGCCATAATATTCACCGTTAATTTTTTCGGCGAGTCCATGGGTGTGTTCCAGCCAGGAGTGGTTGGCGCCAAGAAACATAATAAAGCACATCACTGAAACCAGTGCGACTTCGGTTTTTTTATCCTTTGCCAGGCCATAGCTGATGCCGACGCAAAATAATAAGCCGAGGTTGCCAAATAAAGGCCAAAAGGTGTCGCCGAGCATTTGCCCAAGCTGATGTAAGAAACTGGTTTCAGCAATTAATGTCGGATTAGTTAATACTGAACTGAGGGCCAGAATTAAGCCAATGACCGGCAAGAACAATACGGCGCCGATCATGGCCCGGGAGAATTTTTGCATATTCTCCAGAATACGCTGACGTATTTCAGGCATGAATGATCCTTTTATATTTTTGTAGGTACAGGGAGCGGTTTTTTATCGACTTCCAGTGATTTGGTTATAGCAACTCTGATATTTGAAAGGAACCTGTTGCGCTAAATAGGTACAGATAGCCGCGTATTGCACACAGGTTTCAGGACTCGCACCCCAACTCTCTCCCTGAAAGGGAGAGAGTTGTCAGAGTGGAGTTTTGCCGGGAAGCAATCCCTCTCCCCATAGAGGAGAGGGAATGGGCATCGCTATGGGGTGACGGGAGTGGGCGCTGGCGCGGCGGGGGCGGGGCTGACCTCGCCGTTGCGCATGATTTGCGCCACCTGCTGTTTCTCCATATTCACGGCGCTGAGCTGCCCGTTGACCGTCGGTTTGAGCGGGGCATCGGCCTGCACGCTGCCGCTGGCGGTCAGCTGGAGATTGCCATCCCCGCTTATAGGTAGCGACGGCCAGCCCCAGGCCTGCAGAATATTCAGCGGCACGCCGCGGCCGCTGAAGCTCAGATTGACCTGGCGCTGCGGCAGCTGGGATACCGCGGCGGTGGCCTGCAAAATGCCGCGCTCGGTGAAGGCGCTAAGCTCAGTGATATTGACCGTCGAGGCTGTGGCGTTCAGTTTGAGTGATGGGCGGCGCACGTCGATCCGGTTGAAAGTCGCCGCCGCGGCGTTCAGCGTCGCGCTGCCGTTCCATACTCCCCAGCTACCGTTTTTCACCAGCTGTAGCTCGCCGCCATAGCCATCGAGGGCGGTAATTTGCCACGGGAAAGCAGGGTCCACATCGATGATCAGATTGCGGCTGGCGCTGAATTTTTTCAGCGTCAGGCTTTGCAGCCAGGCTGGCAGCGGCGTCATCCACAGCTGTTTCCAGTTCGCCGGCAGCGTGTACTCCAGTCCGGCGAAGGCGGTGTCGTCGAGCACCAGGGCGTTCCCGGCGCGCAGCCAGTTGCCGGAGGTGCGCACCATGCCGCCCTCCCAGCGCGAGGAGAACTGGCGCAGCGCAATGCCCTGGGGAGAGAATTCGGCATTGAGGATCGGGTCGAAAAGATGCAGCGAGCCGTAGATAAATTCGCTGGCGTTCATCGACAGCGTGCCGTCCTCGCTCTGCCAGCCGCCGTGGCTAAGGGTCAGGTTGCGCAGGCTCAGGTCGAGGTCGGTTACCGCCCAGTCCGGTCCCTGCAGGCGGGCGTCGGTGATGTCCAGGCGGCCAATCTGCAGAGAGGGGACCGTGGTTAACGGCGCGAAAAACTCGGTCAGCGAGGCGGGGCTCTGCAGTCGAATCTCGTTGAGCTGGAGGTTATCCACCCGCCAGCTGCCATCGGCGCTGCGTTTGGCATTGCCGGTTAAGGTGCCGCGGGCGACATCGGCGCCGAGGGTGGAGAGGGTGACCTCGCCCTGATCAATCTTACCCTGAATCAGAACGTTGCTGGCTTCGACGCCATTGAGCGTCATCGAGCCCGCGCTCATCTGGATCTGCGCCGTTTTCCCCAGCACATTGCCCGCCTCCGGCGTCCATGGGCTGACGCCGCCGGTGACGCGCTGCGCGCTGAGCGCCCAGCCGGTTTCCGGGCTGTTGAAAGCCATATTGCGCAACATCAGCCGGTCGGCAGCGAACGGCAGGTCTGCAGAGTGGGGTGACAGATTCAGAGTGCCGTCGTTAAGGACTATCTCATCCGCATGCAGCGGATCGCTAAACTGGCGGGTGCTGAAGCCAATATCGACCGTTTTTGCCACCAAAGTGGCAGGCTTGCCTTCCCGACCAAAGGTGACGTTTCGCAACTGCACATGAAGGGGGGAGGAGAAATCGTGCTCCATCTCATCGAAGGAGACCTGCCAGCCGGTGCCATTGCTGAGCCAGGCGCTGGCCTGGCGGGCGCCCCAGTGGGTTTGCAGCAGGAACCACGCGCCAATAATGACGAGCAGCAGAGCGACTAGCAGCCAGAGAATCAGCTTTCCAAGAAATTTCATGGTCTTCCATTCTGTGAGATGCACATCACCGTGTTATGCCCGATTTAGGCGCACTTCTCAAGGCAGGCGTGGTTTATTTCCGTGATGGGGCAGGTGGTTGGAGGACGTCCCGGCCGATGCGCGACCGGGAACGCATGAGATCACGCCTTTTCTGGCGGGAAAATTAAATTCAGAACAATCGCCGTGATACCGCCGGCGGCAATCCCGGAGGAAAGCAGGTTTTTCAGCCAGTCCGGGGCGAACTGCAGGATCAGCGGTTGCTGCGACACGCCGAGGCCTACCGCCAGCGACAGAGCGATAATCAGGATCGCCCGACGGTTCAGCGGTTCACGGGAGACGATGCGCACGCCGGACGCGGCGATGGTGCCGAACATCACCAGCGTGGCGCCGCCGAGCACTGGCTCAGGGATATGCTGGACAAAGCCGCTCACCGCTGGGAACAGGCCGAGGACGATCAGCATCAGGGCGACCACAAAGCCGACGTAGCGGCTGGCGACCCCGGTCAGCTGGATCACGCCGTTGTTCTGGCCGAAGCAGGAGTTCGGGAAGGTGTTGAAGACCGCGGAAACGAAGGAGTTCAGGCCGTTAGCCAGCA
Organism: Klebsiella sp. K47; assembly: GCF_051858335.1. Taxonomy (NCBI): domain Bacteria; kingdom Pseudomonadati; phylum Pseudomonadota; class Gammaproteobacteria; order Enterobacterales; family Enterobacteriaceae; genus Klebsiella; species Klebsiella sp. K47. The sequence goes on along the minus strand of NZ_JBPYUI010000004.1, from coordinate 220,811 downwards.
CGCCGCCTTTCAGGCGTTTCATATACAGCGGACCCGAGACCGGCTGTTCGGAGACGTCGGAGGTGGCGGTGATATCGCCGATGGTTTCCAGGGAGGTGATCATAAACACCAGCATCAGGGGCAGCAGCAGACTCCAGTCGATGCCGAGGCCATAATAGAGCGGCGTCGGGACGGTGATGAGGCTGCTGTTGGTCGGGACGGTGTTGGCTGGCAGCATGTCGAGGAACCACGCCGCCAGATAACCGGCAGCCATGGCAATCACTAGCGAGGCGATGCGCAGGTACGGGTTGCGCTGGCGGTTGAGGATAATAATCAGCGCCAGCACGATACCCGCCAGCAGCAGATTTTTCGGCGCACCAAAGGTGTGGTCAGCCATCGCCGCGTAGCCGCCGCCGATGGAGGTCAGTCCGACCTGAATCAGCGACAGGCCGATAATCATCACCACCACGCCGGAAACCAGCGGGGTAATGATACGGCGCGCCAGGTGCAGGATCCGGGAGAGGACCATTTCGGTGCAGCTGGCCAGCATCAGGGTGCCGAAGAGGGCGGCCATCATGGTGGGGACGTCGGCGCCGCCGGTTTTCAAGGCGGTACCGCCCATGATCAGCGGGGCGACAAAGTTGAAGCTGGTGCCCTGGATGGAGAGCAGTCCGGAGCCGACCGGGCCCCAGGCTTTGATCTGAATAATAGAGGCGACGCCGGAGGCGAACAGCGACATGCTGATGATATGTTGGGTATCTTGCGCCGGGAGACCGAGAGCCTGGCAGATTAACAGCGCCGGGGTGATCACCGCGACAAACATCGCCAGCAGGTGCTGGAAGGCGGCGAACAGGGTTTGCGGTAGCGGCGGGCGATCTTCGAGGCGGTAGATTAATTCGCTGGCTGGTTTATGCGCAACCGGTTGCGCATTTTCTGACTCTGCGGTGTTAACGGACATCACAAGCAATCCCAAGGTGGCAAAGCGGGAATTTTATCGGACTGTAGACCAAAAGCAAACGTTTGCCAGCGTTTGCTCATAAAAATTTATACCGTGAATATGCGCAACGAGGTAATTAACATTTTGTATGCTAAATCGCATCATTAAGGATACAAAATATCTTTTTCTGTCAATTTTTCCGCCGTTCTGCGTAAAATCCCCCTCTGACTCCTCATGATGAGAAGCTAAAGACACCAGGAATATCGTCGCGTGTGAATGGATCATGCGCCCATAAGGAGCTTTTTATGTTTCATCTCGATACCTTATCGACGCTCGTTGCCGCAACGCTCGTGCTGTTACTCGGCAGAAAACTCGTACAAACCGTTCCCTTCCTTAAGAAATACACTATTCCTGAACCCGTTGCCGGCGGTCTGCTGGTGGCGCTGGCGCTGCTGGCGCTGAAAAAAAGCATGGATATCGAAATTGATTTCGATATGAGTCTGAAAGATCCGCTGATGCTGGCGTTCTTCGCCACCATCGGTCTTAACGCCAACCTCGCCAGCCTGCGGGCCGGCGGCAAGGTGCTGGGCACTTTCCTGATCGTGGTGGTTGGCCTGCTGCTGCTGCAGAACGCCCTCGGTATCGGCATGGCGACGCTGCTGGGGCTGGATCCGCTAATGGGTCTGCTGGCCGGGTCGATTACCTTATCCGGCGGCCACGGCACCGGGGCGGCGTGGAGTAAGCTGTTCGTTGAGCGCTACGGTTTTGCCAACGCCACCGAGGTGGCGATGGCCTGCGCGACCTTTGGCCTGGTGCTGGGCGGCCTGATCGGCGGCCCGGTGGCGCGTTATCTGGTGAAGCACTCTTCCTCACCGGACGGGACACCGGACGATCAGGTGGCGCCAACCGCCTTTGAAAAGCCGGACGTGGGGCGGGTGATCACCTCGCTGGTGCTGATCGAAAGTATCGCCCTGATCGCCATCTGTCTGACGCTGGGCAAGGTGGTTGCGCAACTGCTGGCGGGGAGCGTCTTCGAGCTGCCGACCTTCGTCTGCGTGCTGTTTATCGGCGTGATCCTCAGCAACAGCCTGGCGCTGGCGGGGTTGTATCGGGTGTTCGATCGCGCGGTATCGGTGTTGGGCAACGTCAGCCTGTCGCTGTTCCTCGCCATGGCGCTGATGAGCCTCAAGCTGTGGGAGTTGGCCTCGCTGGCGCTGCCGATGATTATTATCCTGGCGGTGCAGGCGCTGGCGATGGCGCTGTATGCGGTGTTCGTCACTTATCGGATGATGGGCAAAAACTACGATGCCGCGGTGCTGGCAGCCGGGCATTGCGGGTTTGGCCTGGGGGCAACGCCGACGGCGATCGCCAATATGCAGGCGATTACCGACCGTTTCGGGCCATCGCATATGGCCTTCCTGGTCGTGCCGATGGTGGGGGCGTTCTTTATCGATATCGTCAACGCGCTGGTGATTAAGCTGTACCTGCTGCTGCCGATGTTTGGTTGATAAAAAACCCGGAAGCGGTGCTGCGCACCTGTCCGGGCTACAAGATCGTGCTGTTTGGGGTTTTGTAGCCCGGCTCAGGCGTTTACGCCGCAAGCCGGGAATAACTTCACAATCTTACGCTTCGTCGTGCTCTTCCCACGCTAACGCGCGTTTCACCGCTTTCTTCCAGCCGCTGTAACGATAGTTACGCTCAGTAGTTTCAATCCCCGGGCGGAATTCGCGCTCAATCACCGCTTTCTCCTGCAGTTCATCCAGATTCTGCCAGAAACCGACCGCCAGACCGGCCAGATAGGCCGCGCCCAGCGCCGTCACTTCGCGTACTTCCGGACGCTCGACACGGGTGCCGAGGATATCGGACTGGAACTGCATCAGGAAGTTGTTAGCCACCGCGCCGCCGTCTACGCGCAGGGCGTGCAGACGAATGCCGGAGTCAGCCTGCATCGCTTCCAGCACGTCGCGGGTCTGAAAGGCGATGGACTCCAGCGTCGCACGGATAATGTGGTTGGAGTTCACGCCGCGGGTGAGGCCGAAAATCGCGCCGCGGGCATACGGGTCCCAGTACGGTGCGCCAAGACCGGTGAACGCGGGTACCACGTATACGCCGTTGGTATCCTTCACTTTGGTGGCGAAGTACTCGGAGTCGAAGGCATCGCTGATGAGCTTCATCTCGTCGCGCAGCCACTGAATAGACGCCCCGGCCATAAACACCGCCCCTTCCAGAGCGTAGTTCACCTCGCCGCGCGGGCCGCAGGCGATGGTGGTCAGCAGACCGTGGGTGGAGGTGACCGCTTTTTCGCCGGTATTCATCAGCATAAAGCAGCCGGTGCCGTAGGTGTTTTTCGCCATCCCTTCCTTGACGCACAGCTGGCCGAACAGGGCCGCCTGCTGGTCACCGGCGATCCCGGCGATAGGAATACGGGTCCCGCCTTTACCACCGATGTTGGTCTGGCCGTACACTTCGGAAGACTTGCGCACTTCCGGCAGCATGGCGCGCGGAATGTCCAGCGCGTCGAGCATCTTGTCGTCCCAGTCGAGGTCGTGAATGTTGAACAGCATGGTACGTGAGGCGTTGGTGTAGTCGGTGACGTGCACGCGGCCCTGGGTCATCTTCCAGATAAGCCAGGTGTCAACGGTGCCGAACAGCAGCTCGCCGCGCTTCGCACGCTCACGGGAACCTTCGACATGGTCGAGGATCCATTTCACCTTGGTGCCGGAGAAGTACGGGTCCACCACCAGGCCTGTGGCCTTGCGGATATACTCTTCCATCCCGTCACGCTTGAGCTGCTCGCAGATCTCCGCGGTACGGCGGCACTGCCAGACGATAGCGTTGTAGATGGGTCTACCGGTCTCTCGCTCCCACACCACCACGGTCTCACGCTGATTGGTGATGCCGATGGCCGCGATCTGATCGGAGTTGATATCCGCTTTGGCCAGCGCTTCGACCAGCGTCGAGCTTTGGGAAGCCCAGATTTCCATCGGGTCGTGTTCGACCCAGCCTGGCTTAGGATAAATTTGTTCAAATTCTCGCTGGGAGACGCTGACGATATTGGCATCATGATCCATCACAACGGCCCGGGAGCTGGTAGTGCCCTGGTCAAGCGCAACGATATATTTTTTGTCGGTCATAGTCGGTGTCCCGTAGTCAGATTACAGCGAAGCTTTATGTTGAGCGGTGGAAGAGGAGGGGCTCTGTTGCTCTTCCTCCACGCAGGTGTCGCAAGGCAGGTGACGGCCAATCAGCTTACGATAGCTGAATGCGCCCAGCGCCGCGCCGACCACCGGTGCGCACAGCGGCACCAGGAAATAAGGAATATCTTTGCCGCCGGTGAAGGCGACGTCACCCCACCCCGCCAGCCAGGCGAAGGCTTTCGGGCCGATGTCACGCGCCGGGTTCATGGCGAAGCCGGTCAGCGGTCCCATGGAGGCGCCAATCACCGCAATCAGCAGGCCAATCAGCAGAGGGGCCAGCGGGCCGCGCGGTATGCCGTTGCCATCGTCGGTCAGCGCCAGGATGACGCCCATCAGGATAGCGGTAATCACCATCTCTACCGCGAAGGCCTGCACAAAATTGATGTGCGGGTTCGGGTAAGTGGAGAAAATGCCGGCCAGATCGAGGCTTTCCACGCTGCCGCGAATCATATGGTGGGTGGTTTCATAATCGAGGAAAAGATTGTAGTAAAGCCCGTAAACTAATGCCGCAGCGCAAAAGGCGCCAGCGAATTGCGAAATAATAAAAGGAACCACTTTGCGGCCTTCGAAGCAGGCGAACAGCCACAGCGCGATAGTCACCGCTGGGTTAAGGTGCGCACCGGAGACCCCGGCGGTCAGGTAGATCGCCATGGCGACGCCCAGACCCCAGATGATGCTGATTTCCCATTGTCCGAAGCTGGCTCCCGCGACCTTGAGCGCAGCCACGCACCCAACGCCGAAAAAGATCAACAACCCGGTACCGAGGAACTCTGCGATGCACTGGCCTTTTAAGGTTGATGTTTGGCTCATAATCGAATCCTGAAGCGTGGTGATGATTATTGTATGTAGGGTGGTCACAGACGACCATATTGCCATGTAGGCATAGTGTTAATTTATCGTTAACGAGCAAAAACGAGAAATATCGAACTTCAAATGTGTGTGCCTCGTCAAGAAAATGAGCGTTTTCGCGCCATTTGCGCGCATTGAGAGCGCTGCCGGAGCGTTTCACCACGCATTTTGTTAACCATAAAATTAACATTGACCCATGAACTACGAGCGAACTGCGCTGAAAGCACCAGGTAAAGACTGAAAAGTGTTGCAAACCGCAATCTACGCGGCTTGCCGCTGGACAGGGGCGGCGGGGATTCATACAATCGACGATAACACCGCTATGTGCGCTAATTTTCGTTAAGGCGGGACCGCGTATACGAAACACGAGTTTCTATCAACGCCTTGCAAGTTCAGGAGAGGTATGACGATGTCATTAGAAGTGTTTGAGAAATTAGAATCTAAGGTTCAGCAGGCGATTGATACCATCACTCTGTTGCAGATGGAAATCGAAGAGCTGAAAGAAAAGAACAACACCCTGGTGCAGGAAGTTCAGAGCGCGCAGCATGGTCGTGAAGAGCTGGAGCGCGAAAACAGCCAGCTGAAAGAGCAGCAGCAGGGCTGGCAGGAACGTCTGCAGGCGCTGCTGGGTCGCATGGAAGAAGTCTAATCGCTTCGCGCCCTCTCCCGCCCGGGAGGGGGTCATCCTTACTCGCGTCTTTATATCCGCAAGTTATAGCCAATCTTTTTTTATTCTTTAATCATTGAATCGCTTTCTGGCACGCTTAACCCATCACAACACACATAAAGAGAGCGGTGCGATGAATAAGTGGGGCGTAGGGTTAACTCTGTTGCTGGCATCCGCCAGCGTTCTGGCAAAAGACATTCAGCTATTAAACGTATCTTATGATCCAACGCGCGAGCTGTACGAACAGTACAACAAAGCGTTTAGCGCACACTGGAAGCAGGAGACCGGCGACAACGTGGTGATCCGCCAGTCGCATGGTGGCTCTGGCAAACAGGCGACCTCGGTGATTAACGGTATTGAAGCGGATGTGGTCACGCTGGCGCTGGCCTACGATGTCGACGCTATTGCTGAACGCGGCCGCATCGATAAAAACTGGCTGAAACGCCTGCCGGATAACTCTGCGCCGTATACCTCCACCATCGTGTTCCTCGTCCGCAAGGGCAATCCGAAACAGATCCATGACTGGAACGATCTGATCAAACCGGGTGTGTCGGTCATTACCCCGAACCCGAAAAGCTCCGGCGGCGCCCGCTGGAACTACCTGGCGGCCTGGGGCTATGCCCTGCATCAGAATCACGGCGACCAGGCGAAAGCCCAGGAATTCGTCAAGGCGCTGTATAAAAACGTGGAAGTGCTGGACTCCGGCGCGCGCGGTTCGACCAATACCTTCGTAGAACGCGGCATCGGCGACGTACTGATCGCCTGGGAAAACGAAGCGCTGCTGGCGACCAACGAACTGGGCAAAGACAAGTTTGAAATCGTGACCCCAAGTGAGTCGATTCTGGCTGAGCCGACCGTCTCGGTGGTCGACAAAGTGGTGGATAAGAAAGGCACGCGTCAGGTGGCGGAAGCGTACCTGAAGTATCTCTACTCGCCGGAAGGCCAGGAGATTGCGGCGAAGAACTTCTACCGCCCGCGCGATCCGAATGTGGCGAAGAAATATGCTAACGAATTCCCGAAACTGAAGCTGTTTACCATCGATCAGGAGTTCGGCGGCTGGACGAAAGCGCAGAAAGAGCACTTCTCCAACGGCGGCACCTTCGACCAGATTAGCCAGCGTTAATTCTCTTGTCCCTGCTTGCGCTACGCTTAGCAGGGCTACAGTTTTGCGCGGTGCGTAGCCCGGGTAAGGCATCAGCCGCTACCCGGGATAACGCCCCGTCCACCATCTGTTTTCATTTAGTCATCAAATTACGCTACTCTTCCGCTTCAGGCTTAACAGGGAATGAAAATGAGAAGAGTAAGATACTTTTTGCTGGCGCTGCTGGTGGCGATCCTCGCGGCGCTGGCGGGCGGCTACTACTGGCTGCACTCTGGCAACCCGGACGCATTACGCAAGATTGTCCTGCAGCAGTGCGTACCCCATCAGCAACAGCAGCAAAACCCGTCGCCGTGCGCGGAAGTGAACCTCAAGGGCGGCTATGTGCTGTTTAAAGACCGTAACGGCCCGCTGCAGTATTTGCTGATGCCGACCTACCGCATCAACGGCACCGAAAGCCCGCTGCTGCTGGATCCGTTGACGCCGAACTTTTTCTGGCAGGCCTGGCAGGGGCGTGAAATCATGAGCCAGCGCCACGGCGCGCCGGTTCCTGATAACGCGGTATCGCTGGCGATCAACTCGCGCAGTGGACGTACGCAAAACCATTTCCATATTCATATCTCCTGCCTGCGCCCCGATGTGCGCGCGCAGTTAGATAAGGATGCCGCAGCGATCAGCAGCCGCTGGCTGCCGCTACCGGGCGGGCTTCAGGGCCACGAATACCTGGCGCGCCGGGTGACGGAGGCGGAGCTGGCCCAGCGTAGCCCGTTCCTGATGCTGGCGGAAGAGGTGCCGGAGGCGCGTGAACATATGGGACGCTTCGCGCTGGCAATGGCGCAACAGAGCGACGGCTCGCTGGTGCTGCTTGCGACGGAGCGTAACCTGCTGACCCTGAACCGGGCTTCAGCGGAAGAAATTCAGGATCATCGCTGCGCCATCCTTAACGCAAACCACTAGTTCTGGCGTTTACCTGTCTTACCTGTCGTCGTATTCTTGCTGAAAAAAACGACAGGAGACAGGCATGTCGCTCTGGCTTACCCACCCGCTGTTCCTTCCTTCATTGATTGTCGGCGTCACCATCGTGCTCTGGGCGACGTCGCTGCTGCCGGAATTTATCACCGCGCTGCTGTTCTTCTCAGCGGCAATGATGGCGAAAATCGCTCCGCCGGAGGTGATCTTCGGCGGCTTTGCCTCTTCGGCGTTCTGGCTGGTGTTCAGCGGCTTTGTGCTCGGCATCGCCATCCGTAAAACCGGACTGGCGGACCGGGCGGCGCAGGCGCTGTCGGCCAGGCTCACCGACTCCTGGCCGCGGATGGTCGCCAGCGTGGTACTCCTGAGCTACGCCCTGGCGTTCGTGATGCCCTCCAACATGGGGCGCATCGCGCTGCTGATGCCGATCGTGGCGGCGATGGCCCGCCGCGCGGGCATTGCCGACGGCAGCCGCGGCTGGTTCGGCCTGGCGCTGGCGGTGGGGTTCGGCACCTTTCAGCTGTCGGCAACGATTTTGCCCGCCAACGTGCCGAATCTGGTGATGAGTGGCGCGGCGGAAGGCTCGTACGGTATCCATCTGAATTATGTTCCCTATTTACTGCTGCATACGCCGGTGCTTGGCTGGCTGAAAGGGGCGGTGCTGGTGGCGCTGATTTGCTGGCTGTTTCCCGGCAAGCCGCATCCACCGCGCGACCTGGCGCCGCTGCCGCCGATGAGCCGCGACGAGAAACGTCTGGCGTGGCTGCTGGCGGTGGTCCTCTCGCTATGGGTGACCGAGAGCTGGCACGGCGTCGGCCCGGCGTGGACCGGCCTGGCGGCGGCTGTGATCACGCTGCTGCCGCGGGTGGGCTTTATTAACGGCGAGGAGTTTGCCAGCGGGGTGAATATGCGCACCTGCATTTACGTCGCCGGGATTCTGGGGCTAGCGATCGCCGTCACCCAAACCGGGATTGGCGGCGCAGTGGGCAATGCGCTGCTGCAGGTGATGCCCCTGGATAAAGACAATCCTTTCACCAGCTTTCTCGCCCTGACCGGGATAACCAGCGCGCTGAACTTTATTATGACCGCCAACGGCGTGCCGGCGCTGTATACCACCTTTGCCCAGAGCTTTGCCGACGCCACCGGTTTTCCGCTGCTAAGCGTGATTATGATTCAGGTGCTGGGCTATTCCACGCCGCTGCTGCCCTATCAGGCGTCGCCGATCGTGGTGGCGATGGGGTTAGGCAAGGTCCCGGCGAGGGCGGGGATGCAACTGTGTCTGGCGCTGGCGGCGGTGAGTTATCTGATTTTACTGCCGCTGGACTACGCCTGGTATCAGCTGTTGGGGAAACTGTAACGGCAAAAGAAAGCCCGGCTTGCGCTGTGCTAGGCCGGGCTCCCACGTTTTGTCAGTCAACCCGGTCGCGTGTCGCCACCGGGAAAAGCGAATTACGCTTTTTTCGCTGCTTCTGCTGCTTTAACGATCACCGCGAAAGCGTCAGCTTTCAGGGAGGCGCCGCCAACCAGCGCGCCGTCGATGTCCGGCTGGGTGAACAGCTCTGCGGCGTTGCCAGCGTTAACGGAACCGCCGTACTGGATGATCACTTGCTCAGCGATTTTGGCGTCAGCTTTAGCAATGTGGTCACGGATGAATTTGTGCACCGCCTGCGCCTGAGCCGGGGTCGCTGATTTGCCGGTACCGATAGCCCATACTGGTTCGTAAGCGATAACCACGCCTTCGAAAGCGGCAGCGCCCTGGGTTTTCAGCACGGCGTCGATCTGACGCGCGCAAACTTCTTCCGTTTTGCCCGCTTCGTTTTCGGCTTCGGTTTCACCGATGCACAGAACCGGGGTCAGACCCTGCTCTTTCAGCACCGCGAATTTCTTCGCGATCAGCTCGTCGGATTCTTTGTGGTAGGTACGACGCTCGGAGTGGCCGATGATGATGTACTGCGCGCCGATATCTTTCAGCATTTCGGCGGAGGTTTCACCGGTGAATGCGCCGGACAGGTTCACGTCAACGTTCTGCGCGCCCAGGTGAATGTGGCTGCCTTCTGCCGCGCGCTTAGCCAGGTCCAGATACATTTCCGGCGGGGCGATGGCAACTGCACAGCCGCTTACGCCAGCCAGCTCGGTACGCAGGTTCGCAACCAGTTCGTTTACCATGTGGCGGCTGCCGTTCAGTTTCCAGTTACCCATCACTAAAGGATGTCGCATTTTAATTCTCCACGCTACTTAAGCGAATTAAGGAATATAGCCGCCCCAGAGGGCAGCATGGTCTGTGAAACAGTATAGAGACTCGTCACTGGAAAGGCTTTGCTTTTTGTCATTTATTGTTACCTTCCAGCGTTTCAGATAGCGCCAGCTTAATCGGTTCAATGGCGAAGGTCAGGCCCTTTTCCCCATGATCTGCCACCACATAGCGCACGGCGCCTTCGGTATCGGCGAAGTAGCGCTTGCCCTTGCCGGCGGCCAGCAGTTTCTGCAGTTTTTGCTGGCTTTGCGCCTGGCTAAAAGTCGGCACGAAGGCGCGGATCATGGCGCTCATATACTCCAGCGCTTTGGTCCTGGCCGCCTTTTGCTCCGGCCCCTGGATCGGCAGCCAGGTGATCTGCATGGATTTGATCTTCAGCGTGCCGCGCTCCAGCGCGGTGGAGGCATAGAGATTTTCGTTAATTTTGCTGGCGGCGCGGGTCAGGTTAGCCCGATCGCGACTGGTGGCGATGGAACGGAATTCGTTCAGAGGCAGCTTTGGGTTATCGGCGTTGAATTTCTCGCGGAACTGACTGATCGACTGGTCAAAGCTCGGCGCGCCGGCGAGCAGGTAGGGCGCTGCCGCGGTCGTCGATTCGCTCTCTGCGGACAACGCGTGCGGGCCGACGGCAAGGCCCATCAGCCCACTTAACCACAAAATTGTCCACTTCTTCATGCCCGTCGTTCCTTTTTTTGCCTGCTGACGATTAAATCGGGAAGCGCGGCGCTTGTCAAAAAGTCACGACGCCAGGGTAAACTACGCAGACGATGATGATAAGGAAAAACGCATGACCCTACAGCAGTGGTTATTCTCAATTAAAGGGCGCATTGGCCGCCGCGATTTCTGGATCTGGATTGCCATCTGGCTGGTGACCATGAGCGCCCTGTTTACCCTGGCAGGCAGCAATCTGCTCAACCTGCAGACGGCGGCGTTTATTATCGTCTGCCTGCTGTGGCCGACGGCGGCGGTGGTGGTCAAGCGGCTGCACGATCGCGGCAAATCCGGGCTGTGGGCGCTGCTGATGGTTCTGGCGTGGATGCTGCTGGCGGGGAACTGGTCGATGTTGCCGCAGGTCTGGCAGTGGGGCGTCGGGCGCTTTGTGCCGACGCTGATTATCGTCATGATGCTGATCGACCTGGGGGCGTTTGTCGGCACCCAGGGCGAGAATAAGTTCGGCAAGGAGACCCAGGACGTGCGCTGGAAAGCGGACGCCTGATTACCAGTAGTGCTCCGCCGTCATATGGCCCGGCCGGCGACGCAGATGTTTGGTCATCTGCCGGGTCTCTTTTAACAGCTGTTGGGTATCGCGCACCATTTGCGGGTTGCCGCACAGCATCACATGGCTGGTGTCAGTGGTCATCGGTAGGCCGACGGCCTCTTCCAGCGCGCCGGTTTCAATCAGAAACGGCACCCGGCCGGTCAGCGAGCCTTCCACGGTTTCGCGGCTGACCACCGTCTGAATACGGAGTTTGCCGGCATAGCGCTGCTCCAGTTCGCGCATTAGCGGCAGATAGCTCAGGTCCGCGGCGTAGCGGACGGCGTGGACCAGCACCAGGTTGTTAAAGCGCTCAAGGTCCTTGCCTTCCTGCAAAATTGACAGGTACGGCCCCAGCGCAGTGCCGGTCGCCAGCATCCACAGGGTATCGCAATCCGGTACTTCCTCGAGGACGAAGAAACCTGCCGCTTCACTCACCACCAGGACTTCATCGCCCGGCTTCAGCGCCGCCAGACGCGGGCTCAGCTTGCCTTCCGGGACGGTGACCAAATAGAACTCGAGGTCGGGATTGCCGGGGGCGTTGACGTAGGAGTAGGCGCGCTGCACGCGTTCGCCGTCGATTTCCAGCCCGAGCTTGGTAAATTGCCCGGCGGTAAACGGATGAACAGGCGCCCGCACGTATAAACTGAACAAGGCGTCCGTCCAGTACTCCACTTTTGTCACTTTGCCGCTAACCCAGTCCGCCATCGTCTTCTCCTGTTGCCAAGCGATGCCTTATCTTCGGTCCAGACGAGCCAGATTTCCACCCCGAAGGCGCAAGAAAGCTCTATTGATCAAATATAAACGAAGAACAGGGCAACCGCCTGCGGACGGTTGCCTGGGAGAGAAAAAGCGGTATTACAGGATGTGCTGCTGAATGTCCGGATCTTTACGGTCGAGGTAATGAATCGACTGGATACGACGGATAGTGCGCGACTTGCCGCGGATCAGCAGCGTCTCGGTGGTGGCCATGTTGCCCTTGCGGGTGATGCCGTCCAGCAGATCGCCTTTGGTGATCCCGGTGGCGGAGAAGACGACGTTATCGCTGCGCGCCATTTCATCCAGACGCAGCACTTTGCCCGCTTCAATGCCCATGGTTTTGCAGCGCGCCAGCTCATTTTCACCGATGCGGCGGTTCTCTTCGTTATCGCCCTTCACGTGGTGGCGAGCCAGCAGGCGCCCCTGCATATCCCCGTCGAGGGCGCGGATCACCGCGGCGGAAACCACCCCTTCCGGCGCGCCGCCGATGCCGTACAGTACGTCGACTTCGCTATCCGGCATGCAGGTGAGAATAGAGGCCGCGACGTCGCCATCGGGAATAGCGAACACGCGCACGCCCAGCTGCTGCAGCTGGGCAATGACCGCGTCGTGGCGCGGTTTCGCCAGCACGGTGACGGTCAGCTCGCCCAGCGGCTTGTTCAGGGCGCGGGCGATATTGTGCAGGTTCTCTTCCAGCGGCAGATTGAGATCGATAGCGCCTTTAGCGCCCGGGCCGACGATCAGCTTTTCCATATACATATCCGGCGCGTTGAGGAAGCAGCCCTTATCGCCGACCGCCATCACCGCCAGGGCGTTGGCCTGGCCCATCGCCGTCATGCGGGTGCCTTCGATGGGATCGACGGCGATATCTACCGCATCGCCCTTGCCGGTACCCACTTTTTCGCCGATATAAAGCATCGGCGCTTCATCGATTTCGCCCTCGCCGATGACGATGGTGCCGTCGATATTGACGAGGTTAAGCATAATGCGCATGGCGTTAACCGCTGCGCCGTCGGCGGTATTCTTATCGCCGCGGCCCAGCCATTTATAGCCCGCCAGCGCGGCGGCTTCGGTGACACGCGAAAATTCGATGGCCAGTTCTCGTTTCATAATCCACTCGTTGTGTAGAAAAGTTGCCCGCAGCGCGGCAAAAGCGCGCTACGCGTTGGAATAGCGTTCGGTTTCCGGCATCCAGCGCTCGATAAGCGCCTGGGCCTGCAGCGGATAGCGTTCATGAATGTGGCGAGCAATGCGTTGAACATCGGGGATCATCGCCTGATCGCGCAGTAAGTCCGCCACTTTAAATTCGGCGTTGCCGGTCTGGCGGGTGCCGAGCAGCTCGCCGGGACCGCGAATTTCGAGGTCTTTCTGGGCAATGACGAAACCATCGTTGCTGTCGCGCAGGACCTGCAGACGTTTCTGCGCCGTTTTGGAGAGCGGCGATTTATAGAGTAGCACGCAGTGGGAAGCGACCGCGCCGCGCCCGACGCGCCCTCTGAGCTGGTGCAGCTGCGCCAGACCCAGACGTTCCGGGTTTTCGATAATCATCAGGCTTGAGTTAGGCACGTCGACGCCGACTTCAATCACCGTGGTGGCTACCAGCAGATGCATCTCGCCCTGCTTGAAGGCCTGCATCACCGCCTGCTTCTCCGCCGGTTTCATCCGCCCGTGGACGAGGCCGATATTGAGCTCCGGCAGCGCCAGTTTGAGCTCTTCCCAGGTGGCTTCCGCCGCCTGGGCTTCCAGCAGATCGGACTCTTCAATCAGCGTACAGACCCAATAGGCCTGGCGACCTTCATGGGTACAGGCGTTGCGCACACGGTCGATAATATCGCTGCGCCGGGTGTCGGGGATGGCGACGGTGGTCACCGGAGTTCGGCCTGGCGGCAGCTCGTCGATAATCGAGGTGTCCAGATCGGCGTAGGCGGTCATCGCCAGGGTGCGGGGGATCGGCGTGGCGGTCATGATCAGCTGATGCGGGTGGAATCCCTGCTGCTGACCTTTCTCCCACAGCGCCAGCCGCTGATGCACGCCGAAGCGGTGCTGTTCGTCAATAATCACCAGCGCCAGGCCGTTAAACTGCACCTGCTCCTGGAAGATGGCGTGGGTGCCGACAATCATCTGCACCTCGCCGCTGGCGATAGCCTCCTGCTGCGCCTGACGGGCTTTGCCTTTCTGTTTGCCCGCCAGCCAGCCGACTTCTATGCCCAGCGGTTCGAACCAGTTGCGGAAGTTATTGGCATGCTGCTCGGCAAGCAGTTCGGTGGGCGCCATCAGCGCCACCTGTTTGCCGTGGACGATAGCGCGCAAGGCGGCCAGGGCAGCGACCAGCGTTTTACCGGAGCCAACGTCGCCCTGCACCAGGCGCATCATCGGCACGTCCAGCGCCATATCGTGTTCAATCTCGGCGGTAACCCGCGCCTGCGCGCCGGTGGGCTTAAAGGGCAGGGAGGCCAGCAGTTGGTTTTTCAGGGTATCGTTGGCGCCGAGCGGCAGGGCGTGATAGCGCTGGGCGCCTGCCCGCAGCGCCAGCATGCTGAGGTTATGCGCCAGCAGCTCTTCCAGAATCAGACGCTGCTGCGCCGGGTGCTTGCCGCTTTCCAGCTCGCTAAGTTGCAAGGAGGGCGGCGGGCGGTGCAGCGTACGCAGCGCCTCCGGCAGGCTCATCATCCCCTGCGCCAGCTCCGGCGGCAGGAGTTCGCTAATCGCGCAGGTTTCCAGGAGCTCAAGCGCCTGATCGGTGAGCTTGCGCAGGGTCGCCTGCTTGATGCCTTCGGTGGTCGGATAGACTGGGGTTAACGTTTCCTGCAGCTCCGGAGTACTCATATCGCCTTGGACGCGATATTCCGGGTGGATCATCTCGGCGCCGTACTTCCCGCGTTTGGCTTCACCGTAGGCCAGCACCCGACGACCGGTCGCGAGGCTGTTTTTCATCGCCGCGTTGAAGTTGAAAAAGCGCATGGTGAGGATGCCGGTGCCGTCGCTGATCTGGCAGGTCATCATCCGCCGGCCGCCGAAGGTGATATTGCTGTTGAGCACTTCACCTTCCACGGTGGCATAAACTCCGGGAAGTAGCTCGGCTATCGGGTAAAGATGGGTGCGATCTTCGTAGCGTAAAGGCAGGTGCAGCAGCAGATCCTGTACCGTATGCAGGCCAATCTTCGCCAGTTTGCTGCTCTGCGCAGCGCCCACACCGGTGAGTGAACTGAGCGGAACGGCATCTAACAGGCGGCCTGACATTGGGTTTACCTCGCAGCCTGCATGGTAGCCCACCACGCGGCATCGGCTTCCACTTCGCCCTGCTCGTTAACGTGGGGGTAAGGCAGACCTTTTTGTCTGGCGACGCGGGCCAGCACCGGATAGCCGCCTTCGAACAGCAGGCGCTGCTGCTCTTGTGGCGGCAGCATGCTGTTGGCGCGTTGGTACATCCCGGCATTCTGCCGCTGGCGCTGCGCCTCGTAGAGGATCAGCGCCGAGGCGACGGAGACGTTCAGCGACTGCACCATGCCGATCATCGGGATAATGATGTCCTGATCGGCCAGCGCCAGCGCTTCCTGGGTGATGCCGGTTTTCTCCTGGCCCATCAGGATGCAGGTTGGACGCGTATAGTCGATTTCACGAAAATCGATGGCTTTGTCGGAAAGGTGAGTGGCAAGAATTTGCATGCCCTGGCCTTTCAGGTGGCCGACGGCATCTGCGATAGTGCGGTGGGTTTTAACCTGCACCCAGCTGTTGCTGCCCGCGGCGGCGGAGGCCATGGTACGCATCCGGCTGCTCGGCCAGACGGCATGCACTTCGTGTACGCCAACGGCATCTGCGGTCCGGATGACCGCAGAGACGTTATGAGGCTTATGGACCTGCTCCATGCAGACCGTCAGGTCAGGCTGACGCCTGGCGAGCATCTCGCAGATACGCTCGTAGCGCTTTGAGTTCATAAAGCTAGTTTCGGTTACGGGTGACTTTAATCACGTCCGGCATGACGCGGATTTTGCGCATGATATTCGCCAGATGCACGCGGTCGCGCGCGGTCAGGCGGATAAAGGCGCTGTATACGCGGCCATCTTTCTCTTCCGTATTCAGGCTCTGGATATTGGAAGACGCGGTGTTGATCGCCGCCGTCAGGTTAGCCAGCGCGCCCTGGTGGTTAAACATGTCCACCTTGATTTCGGTGATGAACTCCTGAGCGGTCTCTTTATCCCACTCAACCGCCATAAATTTCTCCGGCTCTTTCTGGTAGCCGCGAATGTTACGACATGATTCATGGTGGATAACCAGCCCTTTACCCGGGCTGACGTGGGCGATAATCGGGTCACCTGGAATTGGACGACAGCACTTGGCGAAGGTGATCAACACGCCATCGGCGCCTTTGATTGGCAGATGACCGTGGTTCGACGCGTTAGCCGGTACCGGCGCCGCAGCGGCTTCGCCCTGCTGCAGGTTTTTTGCCACCACGACGCTCATGGCGTTGCCCAGACCGATTTCCGCCAGCAGATCGTCAAGCGAGGCCAGCTTCATGCGATCGAGTTCGCGCTGGATATTCTCCGGTGGGATCTCGGCGAGTTTGCGGCTTCCGCCCAGCGCGTGATTGAGCAGACGACGGCCAAGGCTGACCGAATCGTCGCGCTTAAGGTTTTTCAGCAGCTGACGGATCTTGGCGCGCGCTTTCGAACTGACGACAAAGTTCAGCCAGGCGGCGTTCGGGCGAGCGCCCGGCGCGGTGATAATTTCGACAGTCTGACCGCTGGAGAGCGGCTGCGACAGCGGATAGGGCTGACGGTCGACGCGCGCGCCGACGCAGGCATGACCGATATCGGTATGCACCGCGTAGGCGAAGTCCACCGGCGTGGCGCCGGCAGGCAGTTCGACAATGCGCCCTTCCGGGGTGAAAACGTAAATCTCATCGGGGAACAGATCGGATTTTACGCTCTCGATAAATTCAAACGAGCTACCGGCGCTCTGCTGCAGCTCCAGCAGGCTTTGCATCCAGCGCTGAGCGCGGATTTGCGCGGTGGTGCTGCTTTCGCCGCCGTGCTCTTTATAAGCCCAGTGCGCCGCTACCCCCATCTCCGCCATCTGGTCCATGTCTTCGGTACGAATTTGTACCTCGACCGGGACGCCGTGGGGGCCGATCATCGAGGTGTGCAAAGACTGATAGCCGTTCGCTTTCGGAATGGCGATGTAATCTTTGAAACGACCTGGACGCGGTTTGTAGAGGCTGTGCATCTGGCCGAGCACGCGATAGCAGATATCGGCATCATGGACGATAACGCGGAAGGCGTAGATATCCATGATCGAGTGAAAACGCTGCTCTTTAAGCACCATTTTGCAGTAGATGGAGTACAGATGCTTTTCGCGACCGCTGACGCGGCAGGGGATCCCCGCTTCCTGCAACCGTCCTTCGATTTCGGAGAGGATTTTTTGGATCATCTCTTTACGGTTGCCGCGCGCCGCTTTGACCACCTCTTTAATGACGCGGTAGCGATTAGGGTACAGTGCTTCAAAGCCCAGCTCTTCGAGCTCGGTTTTGATGTGATGGATACCTAAACGGTGCGCCAGCGGGCTGTAAATTTCCAGCGTTTCGCGGGCGATGCGGCGGCGTTTATCCGGGCGCAGCGAGCCCAGAGTACGCATGTTGTGGGTGCGGTCGGCAAGCTTGATGAGGATGACGCGAATGTCCTGCACCATCGCCATGATCATTTTGCGAAAGTTTTCGGCCTGCGCCTCTTTCTTATCGCGGAACTTGAGCTTATCAAGTTTCGACACCCCCTCTACCAGCTCGGCGACGCTTTTACCAAAAAGCTGTTCCATGTCCTGATAGGTGGCGGGGGTATCTTCAATCACATCATGCAGCAGCGCGGCCATCAGCGTTTCATAGTCGAGCTTCATCTCGGCCAGAATGCAGGCTACCGCGACCGGGTGCGTGATATAGGGTTCACCGCTTGAACGTGTCTGACCCTCGTGAGCGTCACGTGCAACGAGATACGCCTGCCGCAGACGCTTAATCTGGTCTTCCGGCAGGTAGTTTTGAATCAGCTGATTCAGGCTTTCAAACAGATACAAGGGCGACCCGCTGTGTGATTAACGACGACCTTCAGCAATCGCGGTAACGGCTTGTAATTCAGCGGCTTCCTGCTCTTGCTGTTCCTGGCGCTCACGTACGTCGAGGATCTGGTTGTTGATCAGACCTTCTTCGATTTCGCGCAGTGCGATAACGGTGGTTTTATCGTTTTCTTCCGGTACCAGCGGATCCTTTCCGCCAACCTGCATCTGACGAGCGCGACGCGCGGCGACCAGTACCAGGTCAAAACGGTTACCAATTTTCTCTACAGCGTCCTGAACAGTTACGCGTGCCATACTTAAAATGCTCCACAGGTGAAGAAATGACTGGGCATGATACTGAATGTGGGTTCAGTCTGCCAATAGTTTGGTGATTAAAGCGCCATGTCGCTGCTTTTGGCGGCTCATGCGCAGACGTTCAGCGCGGATGATATTTTTCAGGTCGCTCAGGGCGGTGTCAAAATCATCGTTCACAATCAGGTAATCATATTCCGCGTAATGGCTCATTTCCGCAACGGCCTGGGCCATCCGTTTCGCGATCACCTCTTCGCTGTCCTGGCCGCGGCCGCGCAGGCGACGGTCCAGTTCATCTTTTGACGGCGGCAGAATAAAAATACTGCGCGCGCCGGGCATGCTTTTACGGATCTGCTGCGCGCCTTGCCAGTCGATATCGAGGAAGACATCGACGCCGGTCGCCAGCACCTGCTCGATCGCTTTACGCGACGTGCCGTAATAGTTGCCAAAGACCTCTGCATGTTCCAGAAACGCGTTTTCGCCAATCATCGAGCGGAATTCGTCGTGATTCACGAAGAAATAGTGTTCGCCGTGCACTTCACCCGGACGCGGCGCCCGCGTGGTATGGGAGACCGATACCTGGGTGTCATACAACGGTTGGGTTTTTAATAAAGCCTGAATCAGGCTGGATTTACCCGCGCCGCTAGGGGCGGAAACAATATAAAGCGTGCCTTGAGCCATGAGTGTCTTTTGTATGTGGTTATCGAAAGAGGTCCTACATACGAGCCTATTATACACGTCGCCGCGGCGTGACGCAGTCATTGTCACACTTTTTGCCGCTGTTTCTTTCATTTTGCCTGCCGTTTTCCTGCATTCGCCAGCCTTTGCTGCAATGAGGCGTAAATCCTGGAAGGCGTTTCGCAAGGCGAAAAAGCTTCCGTCGCGGCTCGCGGCATTCTGCAGCAGACTCTCCGCTAGGTGATGGAGGAGGGGACTGCAATGCGTAAAGGAGGGTGGTGGCTGGCGTTAGGGATGTTCTCTGCCAGCGCGCTGGCGACGTGTCCGGACTGGCCGCCGGCCAGAGGAAGGCAGGAGACATCCCGCCTTCATCAGCAAATTGTCGCCTGGAAAGAGGCTTACTGGCGGCAGGGCGCCAGCGGAGTGAGCGATGACGTTTACGACCAGCTCACCCTGCGCCTGGCGCAGTGGCGACAATGCTTTCCGGGCGCGACGCCTGAGGATGACGATCTGCCTCCGCCCACCGGCGATGCGCGTCATCCGGTGGCCCATACCGGCGTGCGCAAGCTGGCGGATGAGGACAGCGTTGCCCGCTGGATGAAAAATAAATCCGACCTGTGGATACAGCCTAAAGTGGACGGCGTGGCGGTGACTCTCGTTTATCGCCAGGGGCGTCTGGTTCAGGCCATTAGCCGCGGCGATGGTCTACGCGGTGAGGCATGGACCGCCCGAGCGCGGCAGATCCCGGCGCTGGCGAAAGTGATGACCGGTGAACTGGCCGACAGCGTACTGCAGGGGGAACTGTTTCTGCGCCGGGACGGCCATGTCCAGCAGCAGGCCGGGGGGATGAATGCGCGGGCGAAAGTCGCCGGGTTGATGATGCGAGCCGACGCGGCGGCGGCGCTCAGCCAACTGGACGTCTTTATCTGGGCCTGGCCAGACGGTCCGTCCGATATGCGCCGTCGTCAGCAGCTGCTGGCGCAGGCGGGGTTTAAGTACAGCGGACAATATACCCATCCGGTGTCGCGCATCGAGCAGGTGGCGCAGTGGCGCCAGCGCTGGTATCGCTCGCCGCAGCCCTTCGTCAGCGACGGTGTGATTGTGCGCGAAGGACGCGAGCCGCCGGGACGAGTCTGGTCGCCCGGAAAGGGCGAGTGGCTGGCAGCCTGGAAATATCCTCCGGCATCGCGGGTGATGCAGGTACGGGCGATCCGTTTCAGTACCGGCCGCAGCGGCAGACTCAACGTGGTGGCCGAGCTTGAGCCCCAGCGGCTGGATGATAAACGCGTGCAGCGGGTTAACGTTGGCTCTGTGTCCCGCTGGCAGATGCTGGATATTGGGGTTGGCGATCAGCTGCAGATCAGTCTGGCAGGGCAGGGTATTCCTCGGGTCGACGCCGTCGTCTGGCGGACGGCCGAGCGCCATAAACCGACGCCGCCGCCGGCGAAATTTAATGCGCTAACCTGCTATTTCGCCACCCCTGAGTGCAGCGAACAGTTTCTTTCCAGGCTGATCTGGTTGTCATCAAAGTCCGCCCTGAATGTCGATGGCGTGGGGGAAAATTTATGGCGCGTCATTCAGCAGCAAAACCCGATGACGCATATTTTTTCCTGGCTGGCGCTTACCGTTGAGCAGCTGCAGGCGGTGCCAGGGATTTCCGCCGCCCGCGGGCAGCACCTCTGGCATCAGTTTGATCTCGTTCGCAAACGACCTTTTATCCGCTGGGTGCTGGCGATGGGGATCCCGGTGCCGCAGGGGGCGCTGGCGCAGCTCGAAAGCGAGAACTGGCATTTGCTGGCGGCAAAAAGTGAAGCGCAATGGCGCACGCTGCCGGGCGTGGGGGAGATCAGAGCCCGCCAGCTGGTGGCTTTCCTGCACCATCCGGACGTGGTGGCGCTGGCGCAATGGCTTAGCGGGCAGCGCATCCCCGGATTTTAAGGCGGTTAGTGGGCGTCATGGGTGTAGTGGAAGACCGGTAGCCCCAGTTTCCAGCGTAGCGCCAGCATGCGGGCGGTAAAGCCGAACAGCAGTGTAGCCAGCACCACCACATCGTGGCTGCTGACGTAATGTTGCAGAGCAATATAGAGTACGGCTGCGGCAAAGGAGATCCCGGCATACAGCTCTTTCTGGAAGACCAGCGGAATGCGTTTGCAGAACATATCGCGCAGTACGCCGCCGAAGACACCGGTGATCACGGCGGCAATAGAGGCGATAACCGGGCCTTCGCCCATGTCCAGGGCGATCTGCGCGCCGATGATGGAAAACACGATCAGCCCCAGCGCGTCCAGCACCAGAAACAGCCGACGAAGGTGCGGCATCACCGGAGCGGCAATGGTCGTGAGGACGGCGGCGACGGCGACAATGATGACATATTCGGGATGCTTCACCCAACCAAGAGGATAGTGCCCCAGCAGGATATCGCGAACGGAACCCCCGCCCAGCGCGGTCGCAGTGGCGATAATGATGACGCCAAACGTATCCATCCGCCGGCGCCCGGCAGCCAGTGCGCCGGTCATGGCTTCCGCGGTGATACCGATTAAATACAGAACATGAAGCAGCATAGATCCCCCCAGGTAATGGCGGGCAGGTTAACGATTTGTGCGCAGGATCACGATTGAGATTTTCTAAAGCGAATCATTTACGCCAGGAAAAATTAATGGAAATAGTATCTGTGATGGCTTGATTTAAAGGTTTATTGATTTTTTAGGGATTTTTATTTATTAGAAAAAGTAATGCTAAGTGAAGCGATGGGTATCACTATCGAAAACACTATGATTACGCAATGTTTAAGTCTCGTCCTTTATTCTTTTATTTTTCCTTTTCAAGGCCAGAGAAAATGAGCGTCGCCGCCGGGAATAAAAATCATCTGATCCGCCTGATAGCCGTGGTATTAACCGGGATTCTGGCCGGTCTGTCCGGCATGGTTTTGGCACTAATTTTACACGCGATTCAGCACCTGGCTTTTGGTTACAGTTATGGGCAGATCGTCGGTTCGGTGTCATTTTTACAGGGCGTCACGGAGTCGTCCTGGCCACGCCGCATCGTGGCAATCGTGGCCGGCGGCGCCGTCGCCGGATTTGGCTGGTGGCTGCTTGGTCGCTATGGGCAGAGGCGGGTTTCCATTGCGGCGGCGGTGGCCAACCCCTGCGTACCCATGCCCGCGGGCACCACGACGATCCACGCGCTGCTGCAGATCGTCACCGTAGCGCTGGGCTCCCCGCTTGGCCGCGAAGTGGCGCCCCGGGAAATGGGCGCGCTGGGGGCGGGGATGGTGGCGCGTAAGCTGCGCCTGCTGGAAGATGAAACCCGCACGCTGATTGCCTGTGGGGCGGGCGCGGGTCTGGCGGCGGTCTATAACGTCCCGCTGGCCGGGGCGTTGTTCAGCCTTGAGGTCATGCTGCTGTCGTTTAGCTGGGAAAAAACGCTAGCGGCGATAATGACCTCGGCGATTGCCGCCTGGACGGCCACCCTGGGGTTAGGGGATGAATCGCAATACCATTTTGTTTCCAGCGCGCTTCCGCACACCTTTCTCTGGTGGGCGATTCTGGCGGGCCCGATTCTTGGCACCGGCGCCTGGCTCTTTCGCAAAGCGACCAGCGCGGCGCGTTCACGCGCGCGAAGTAACTGGCAGATGCCGGTGTTCTGTCTGCTGGGGTTTTCTCTTCTTGCCATCCTGAGTCTTTATTTCCCCGAGCTTCCGGGCAATGGCAAGGGTCCAATGCAGCTGGCGCTCAGCGACGGGCTGCCTCTCTCCATGGTCGCTGTCCTGTTAGTATTGAAGATGGTGGTGATTCTGGCGGTGCTGCGCGGCGGCGCGGAGGGTGGATTGTTAACCCCAGGGCTGGCGGTGGGCGGATTGGTCAGCCTGCTGCTCTGCGCGCTCTGGCAGCTCGGCTTCCCTGGCGGTGATAAAAGCAGCTTCGCTGTGGTGGGGGCGGCCGCGTTTCTCGCCGCCTCCATGCAGATGCCGCTGACCGCGGTGGCGCTGGTGATGGAGTTTACCCACATGGATCACAGCTATCTGGCTCCGGCGCTGCTGTGCGCGGCAGGGGCGTTTTTAACCTGCCGGGCGCTGGATAAAAAATAGGCTTACCGAGCCGCGGTGAAAGTCAGGGAGGGGCCCGTTGATCCTGAAAGTAAAATCAGCCGCGTTTTTCCCTGATGGTTGCCTCATGGTTAATAAGCCATATTTTTCGTGCAATGCCGCCGCCGTAACCGGTCATCGAACCATCTTTGCCGATAATTCGATGGCACGGGATGATAATCGCGACGCGGTTAGCGCCGTTTGCAGCAGCCACCGCGCGCGTGGCCGTTGGTTTACCTATCTCCATCGCAATCGATTGATAATGCGTCGTCTCACCGAAGCTAACGTGCTGTAAACGGCGCCAGACCGCTCGCTGGAATTCGCTGCCTGGGGTATCAAGCGCCACCTCGAACGATTGACGCTGTCCGGCGAAATACTCCGTTATTTCCTGTTGCGCCTGCCTGGTGTGGGCATTTTCACCTGCGATGATGCTGGCGTTGAACCGCCGCTGCAGGTCGCTGAATTCTGACTCCAGCGCTCGTCTGTCGACAAACTCCAGCAGACAAATTCCCCGTTGCGTTGCACAAACAAACATTGGCCCTAACGGGGTGGTAAAACGATGAATTAAAACAACCTGGCGTTGCGCGCTGGGTGCGAAACCGGTCAATTTTTTGCAGGTATAGCCGAAGCCGCTTAAGGACTCGTAACCGCTATCGAAAGCGACATCGGTAGTTGAGCGGCCTGCTTTTAATTCCTGAAGCGCCATATTCAAACGCTGCATCCGTTGAAAAGCCTGAAAGGTGATCCCGTGGTTTTGCAGGAACCAGCGGCGAACGCGTTCCGGGCTAATATCGTGCTGACGTAGCTCGCTATCGCTGAGGCGGACCTTTGGAGCTTCTCGCAGCAGGCGGAGCGCTTGTTCAACAAAGGCGGGGGCCGTCCGGGCATTCTCCGTCGGGCGACAGACTTTGCATGGCCGGAAGCCGGCATCCAGCGCGGATTTAAAGTCATTATAAAATTCGACGTTTTCCCGCCGGGGTTTTCGCGCCCGACAGACCGAGATACAAAATACGCCGGTGGTTTTCACGCCGACGAAAAAAACGCCGGTGAATTCCACCGCGCGTTCAAGCAGCGCCTGATACCAGATATCGCACTGCATGCTGTCGGTAATTTTCATGGTCAAAAAACACCTGAGAAAGAGTGTTGGGTTTGCACCTGACATAATAAGTCTTTCAGTCTGGCCTGCGTCGCAGCATAAATAAAATTGCCCATCGAAATTCGTTTTACGCCCAGTGTCGATAAGGTGCTGAAGTCAGCCAGCTCAGGCATACACATTACGTTTAAGGGTAAAGGCACGTGGTGAACGATGGCGGTAATATCCTCCGCGCGGGTGACGCAAGGCACAAAAAAACCGCATGCGCCGTGTTTGGCGTAGAGTTGACCGCGATAGAGCGTTTGAACCAGCGCATCTTGTACGTTGAGAAGAAAGGTATCGGTGCGGACATTAACAAACAGACCGGGACAGGCGCGGGTGATTTCCTGCAGTTTGACGGCAAAGCGCTCCGCATCGTCAAGACGACGCGTACTATCCACCACATGACTATCCTCGAGATTTATTCCACTCACGCCGAGATGCGCCAGACGCCGGATATTGTCAATGATGTGGCTGGTTGTCGCGCCGTAGCCCGCCTCTAAATCGACGCTTAACGGCAGTTCGCTAACGGTTTTGATGCGTGAGACGACATAAAACAGCTCGTCAAAACTCATCTCTTCGCCATCTTCATACCCTAACATTGCGGCGATAGCAGCGCTGGAGGATCCCAGCGCCTGATAACCAGCCTGCTGAGCAGCCTGAGCGCTGCTGGCATCCCAGACATTGGCAAGCAACAAAGGTTGGTTTTGCTGGTGAAGCGCATTAAAGTCCATTCTTTTCTCTCGCGGTAGTGTTTTCCTGACTGTGCCGCGTTGTGCTTATTTGCCACAACCGAAAACTGGACGACTATTTTTTATAAGTAGATTCTTATCATTCGCCCGTGAGAGAGATAAATAAAAAGGCCATGATTTATCATGGCCCTGGATACCGAAATACATTAACAAACGAGAAAGCGTTACTCGATATTCTGGATTTGCTCGCGCATTTGCTCGATGAGTACCTTCAGCTCAATCGCGGAGTTGGTCACCTCGGCGTTAATCGATTTTGACGCCAGGGTGTTCGATTCACGGTTGAACTCCTGCATCATAAAGTCGAGACGGCGACCCACAGCTTCTTTCTTCTTCAGAATGTTATAGGTCTCTTTAACGTGCGCTTCGAGACGGTCCAGTTCTTCGGCAACGTCGATACGCTGCGCCATCAGCACCAGCTCTTGCTCAAGGCGGTTATTTTCCAGCTGCACTTCCGCATCTTCCAGCTTGGCGACCAGACGCTCGCGCTGCCACTGGAGAATTTCCGGCATATGAGCGCGAACTTTCGCTACTTCGCCGCTCACGCCTTCAAGCCGCTGCTCGATAAGCGCTTTCAGGGCCTGGCCTTCCGTTTCGCGGGCGACGATGAAGTCGTCCAGCGCGCCGTCAAGAGCGGCCAGAATGTCGGCGGCGATGGCGTCGAGATCCTGCTCTTTGGCGGCCATCACGCCCGGCCAGCGCAGGATATCAACCGGGTTGATTTCCCCTTCATCGCTCTGCATTTTCACCCAGTTGGCAGCGTTTACCAGCTGTTTAGCCAGCTTTTCGTTGAGGATGAGTTCACCCTGAGCGCTGGGATCTTGTTCAAAACGCAAGGTGCATTCGACTTTACCGCGAGTCAGGCGGGCGCGAATGCGCTCGCGTACCACGGGCTCCAGACTACGGAACTGCTCCGGCAGGCGGAAGTACGTTTCCAGATAGCGCTGGTTTACCGAGCGCAGCTCCCATGCGGCGCTACCCCAGTCACCCTTGATTTCACGGCGGGCATAGGCGGTCATACTGCGGATCATAGGCGTTCCTGTTTTCGTAATAATGAATGCAAGGATTATAGCCGTGCGGGCGGTGACTTAACAGGAATAGTGATGAAATACTTCAAGGACGATTGTTTTAAGGGATATCGCCGCAAAGTTATTTTCGCCAGGGGCTGTAGGTGGGGTTATATATTATGGGAATCCGTAGTTAATATTTTCTGATATTAGATGCGGGCATGGAATTCGGATGCCTTTGTACAAATGCATATACCGCCAGACAAGCTATTCTGTGAGTTTTAGGAAGTATAACCACCAGAAATGAGATAGGGTATTACCTTTAAGCATTATGTATGTTTTTTTTGCATTGATTACTATAAATTTATTAAAACTTTGATGATTGTATTTATGGTGAGAATACTGTTGTATTAATTATATCTAATTGTTTTGTTTTGGCCTTTTTAAGTTTTATGCGGTATTGTCCGACTGAAAGAACGCTAGTATAGTCGTTTAAGATGAGTTCTATAAAAAGGATTTTAATATGGACGCTATCTTTGACAGAGTCGTAAGGGAATTTTTTCCAAATACAACCATACCTTTTTGGAAAAAATGGCTGTTCAGGACGGCATTTGGCAATAAGGTATTTTCTCGCTTAATATATAACGAGCGACTCGTTAATAAAAATGGGGTCGAGTGGGTTAATGCAGTTGTTGAACTCCTTGAGTTGAAATGTGAAAGCGAACACCACCAACTTAACAACATACCTGGGCATGGGGCTACGGTTGTTATTTCAAATCATCCGACGGTTATCGATGGACTTAGCTTAATACATACGGTCTCCCGAGTCAGGAGTGATATAAAAATAATAGCTAATCACGTTTTGCCAATTATATTCCCCCAGGTATCGGAACTTACCATTGGAATTGAGAATATGGCCGGTAAGATGAGCCATAAAAAATTCCGCGAGATGAACGATCACCTGCGAAAAGGAGGCGTATTGATTATATGTCCTGCGGGTAAGCTGGCTAACTGGTCTCTTTCCGGGTTACAGGAGCATAAGTGGAACCCCGGTTTTTTACAGCTTGCTATGAGAAATAATGCAGCATTGGTACCAATTCATATTACGGGAGCAAACAGTAAGATTTATTATCTTACTGCAACATTCTGGCGGCAACTGTCGAACATGATGGTTATTCGTGAAGCTCTCCGCCATCATGGCAAGACCATGAAAATCAATATAGGACAGCAAATAGCCTTATCCTCGTTTAAAGAATACAATAAAGATCTTTCTGCCGCGGCAAATGTATGTTTGACGCACCTCCAGAGTATAGCGAAGAATGGCCCGGCTATGTTAGATACGATTGCGCCGCAAGAATTAGAACCAGGTAAAAAGGAGCTAATTAGCGCAATAGAGGAGTGCGAAATATTAAGGCAGTTTGAAGACGGTAGAAAACTAGTGATATATCGCTGTAATACTAACCGAACCTCACCTATTATTGATGAGTTAGGGCGCTTACGCGAACGCTGTTATCGCGATATTGGTGCCGGAACTGGTAACGACCGAGATAACGATGTTTTTGATGAAAGTTATTATCATATCATTTTGTGGGATCCTTCTGATGTGGAAATCCTGGGAGCATATCGTGTTATGCCCGTTGGCGAGCAGCTGGCCCAACATGGTGTAACAGGCCTCTATAGCAACAGCTTGTTTAAATACCATGATAATGCCTATTCCTGTTTAGAGAAGTGTGTGGAAATTGGCCGCGGCTTTATTCAGAAACCTTATCAAAAAAGTAAGGTGCTTGATTATTTATGGCAAGGGATATTTGACTTTATAAAAAGATATCCGGACTATAAATACTTGCTGGGTGTGCTGACCATTCCTGGAACTTTTCCTGAAAAAGTACAGAAACTCATCATCAGTTTCTATAATATATACTTTTCCTCGACAGCTGATTTTTGTTCGCCGATAGCATTGTTCACTGCCGAAAATGTACAGGATGATACTCCATTTTGTGGCGAAGATTTTAGAGCAGACTGGAGCATGCTCAATCACCTGCTGAGAGAAGAAGGTTATGAACTTCCCTGGCCTTTTAAACAGAGTGCTAAATGGTTCTCCCCGGGCGGATCGTCGATTCTTGCATTCACAAAAGATGATTCTTTTAATTCGATAGCTGGGTTAAATCTGAGCTCTATAGATAAATTGAATGAAAGCTACGTTAAGCATTATTTAAAAGATTAAACTGACGATGGCTGTACGGTCCTGGAGCGAGCGTGCCTTAATCCAGACCGTAATGATAAGGGAAATGATATACGTATGGATGCGTTTTAATGCGAAAGCCAATAAATATATTTATTATATTGATATCGGTGCTGATACTCACCGGATGTGATAACAAATCAGATAACATGTTATCCGGTTATTCACATGGAGAATTTGTATACCTTTCATATTCTGGTAATGAAAAAATAGAACGGATCTTGATCAATAAAGGAGATAACGTCGCCGCAGGACAGGAGTTAGTGAAGATTGAGTCCTTCGATGCGCAAAATATTTTCCTGCGCGCTGAGGAAAAACTATCAGCAGAGAGCGCTCTATTACGAAATCTGGAATCTGGAGAACGGCCTGAAGAGCTGGATATTATACGTTCGCAGATTAAAAAAGCACAATCGGCAGAATCCCAGGTAAAGCGGCAGCTTGGGCGATATCGTAATCTTTACGCCAATCATGCCATATCGCTTGCGGAATGGGAGGATATCCGGGATGAATTAACTCAAAAAGGCGCACAGGTTGAAGAGTTAATTAATCAACTCAAAGCACGGCAACTCCCTGCCCGGCAGGATGAGATTAGCAAGCAGCGCTCAATGGTGGCCGCGGCAAAACTCGAACGGGATAAGGCGCTGTGGGATGTCCAGCAAACGACGATTGTTTCTCCGGTCAATGCTAAAGTCTTCGATATTATTTATCGTGCCGGGGAGCGCCCTTCTGCTGGTAAACCAATAATCAGTCTGTTACCTCCTGAGAATATAAAAGTACGCTTCTTTATACCCGAAGCGAAGCTCGGTAAATTTAAAATCGGATCTAAGGTAAAACTTATATGCGATGGTTGCGCTGAGCCCATTGCTGGCGTTATTAACTATATCAGCCCTGAGGCCGAGTTTACGCCTCCAGTTATTTATAGTACGAAACGTCGTGAGAAGCTCATTTTTATGGCGGAGGCTATCCCTGCGCTGCAGCAGGCAGGGCGGATGAAAATCGGCCAACCGTTTGATGTGGAGATTATTGGCGATGAATAATCTTTGTATTGATGTAAAAAATCTCAATAAACATTTTGGCGAGCATCACGTCGTAAAGGATTTCTCTTTACAGGTAGCAAAAGGCGAGATCTATGGTTTTCTCGGTCCGAACGGTAGCGGAAAAACGACATCGATTCGAATGATGTGTGGTTTGATTACGCCGGATTCCGGTGAAGGTACTTGTCTGGGTATGGATATCTTTACGCAGCGGGAAAAAATAAAAAAAAAGATAGGCTACATGACCCAGTATTTCTCAATGTGGGGAAATTTAACTATTCGGGAAAACTTACTTTTTATTGCGCGGTTATATAGCCTCGATCGGCGTAGAGAGCGGGTTGAACGTGCGCTTTCTGAGTTAGGCCTCACTGCCCGACAGCACCAGCTGGCTAAGGAGCTTTCTGGGGGCTGGAAGCAAAGAATGGCCCTCGCCGCCTGTATGTTGCATGAACCTGTTTTGCTATTTCTGGATGAGCCGACTGCTGGCGTGGATCCCAAGGCGCGGCGAGAGTTCTGGCAAATGCTGCACCAGCTCTCTGACCGGGGGATCTCGATACTGGTGAGCACGCATTATATGGATGAGGCTGAGCGCTGCCATAAGGTTGCCTATCTATCTTATGGTCGGCTGCTGGCGAATGGCACTATTGCGTCGATTATCGCCTCCCAGAATTTGATCACCATGCGAACCAGCGGCGCCGGTCTGACGCTGCTTGAAAGCCAGCTACAGCGCTTGCCGGATATTGAGCAAACGGTCATTTTTGGCAATCAGCTTTATATTACATCCAGAGATGAAGCGAAGTTAAAATCCGCGCTTTTTGCCTTTACGCAACAGGGTTATGAGTTCTGTAAGGTGGATACCAATCTGGAAGATGCATTTACCTACTTGATGAAAAATAATTGTGAAAAAAATTAATTTTAGCTTCTCCATTACGCGGTGGATTGGCGTGGTTATTAAGGAAATTCACGAGCTACGCCGTGATAAAGTCAGCATCAGTATGGTGCTCCTGACACCTCTTTTTCAGCTGATCATTCTTGGCTATGCCATCAATATGGATCCGCATAATCTTCCGACCGCCTTACTAAATTATGATACCGAACGCATGAGTCAAATCTTTGTGACGGAAGCGCAAAATACCGGGTATTTTTCGATGATTCCTGTCGATTCAGAAGAGGCGGCGCAGAAAGCCTTTGTGCGGGGGGATGTCACTTTTATCGTGACGATCCCTGAGGGGTTTACGCGCAAGTTACTGCGTGGAGAAAAGCCACAACTATTAATTCAGGGGGATGCCATCGATCCGATCACCACGGGGAATGCGCTCAGCGCCCTTGTGCAGGTGGTGAAGTCGATGTTTCAGCACGATTTGCCGGGCGACATGCGTGTGGTGCAAAAAGAGGATGATTTCGAGCTTATCATTCATCGCATGTTTAACCCTGAGGGGATAACCCAGTTTAATACTATTCCCGGTATTATGGGGTCTATACTCAGTACAACGTTAATCCTGATGACCGCCCTGTCTATTACCCGCGAGCGAGAAAACGGGGCGTTAGAAAATTTACTGGTCTCTCCGTTGTCCGGGCTTGAGGTCATTATTGGGAAAATAACGCCTTTTGTTATCATTGGTCTGTTTCAGGCGACGTTAATCCTGATTGTCGCCGTTTTGTTGTTCGATATCCCCCTTCACGGTAGCGTCTTCCTACTATTTTTTGTGCTGTTAATTTATGTCTTTCTTTGTCTGTCAATTGGTATCGGTATTTCTGGCTTAGCACAAAACCAGCTGCAGGCGCTGCAAATGTCGTCATTTTATTTCATCCCTTCACTTATGCTGTCCGGATTTGTCAGCCCCTTTATTAGTATGCCAGACTGGGCGAAAGCCATTGGCTCCTGTTTACCGTTGACCTACTTCATCCGCCTGGTTAAGGGCATTATGCTGAAAGGCTATTCAGCAACGGCATTGTTGCCTGACCTCTTGCCGCTGATAGGCCTGGCGGTGATTGTCATTGGTGTGGGGTTGAAATCTTATCGTAAAACGCTGGACTGACATTATCGGCGCGTCCGGCTGGAGTGGGCATAGGCTTTTTGCCATGAAATTCGTATAATGCGCCCTCACATTCGTTTCAAGCCGGAGATTTCTATCATGCGTCCAGCAGGCCGTAGCGCTAATCAGGTGCGTCCCGTCACCCTGACCCGTAATTACACAAAACACGCTGAAGGCTCCGTGCTGGTCGAATTCGGTGATACCAAAGTGCTGTGCACTGCCTCTATTGACGAAGGCGTTCCGCGTTTCCTGAAAGGCCAGGGCCAGGGCTGGATCACCGCTGAATACGGCATGCTGCCGCGTTCTACGCACACGCGTAACGCGCGTGAAGCGGCAAAAGGCAAGCAGGGCGGCCGGACGATGGAAATTCAGCGCCTGATTGCCCGTGCGCTGCGCGCAGCGGTTGACCTGAAAGCGCTGGGCGAATTCACGATTACTCTCGACTGCGATGTACTGCAGGCCGACGGCGGCACCCGCACTGCCTCCATTACCGGTGCCTGCGTGGCGCTGGCCGATGCGCTGAATAAGCTGGTCGCCGCCGGCAAGCTGAAAACCAATCCGATGAAAGGGATGGTGGCCGCGGTCTCCGTCGGTATCGTAAATGGCGAAGCCATCTGCGATCTGGAGTACATCGAAGACTCCGCCGCGGAGACCGACATGAACGTGGTGATGACCGAAGATGGCCGTATTATTGAGGTGCAGGGCACTGCGGAAGGTGAGCCGTTTACCCATGAAGAACTCCTCACTCTCCTGGCGTTAGCCCGAGGGGGGATCGAGTCCATTATCACGACGCAGAAGGCGGCGTTAGAAAATTAATGATTAAGGCGACTGAGAAGTCGCCTTTTTTTTGCGCTTTATCCTTCATCACACCTGCGAAGGGGAGCGCGCAGTCTGACAATGATGAAAAGTACCAAAGGAGCGAATCCATGAAGCCGTATCAGCGCCAGTTTATTGAGT
The DNA here is from genome assembly GCF_051858335.1 of Klebsiella sp. K47. Lineage (NCBI taxonomy): Bacteria > Pseudomonadati > Pseudomonadota > Gammaproteobacteria > Enterobacterales > Enterobacteriaceae > Klebsiella > Klebsiella sp. K47. Next base: position 188,576 of record NZ_JBPYUI010000004.1, on the reverse strand, counting down.
TTGCGCTTAGCAAGCAGGTTCTTAAGTTTGGCGAATTCACGCTGAAATCCGGGCGCAAGAGCCCCTATTTCTTCAACGCCGGCCTGTTTAACACCGGGCGCGATCTGGCTCTGCTGGGCCGTTTTTATGCCGAGGCGCTGGTGGATTCCGGAATTGAGTTTGACCTGCTGTTTGGCCCGGCCTACAAAGGAATCCCAATCGCCACCACCACCGCGGTGGCGTTAGCCGAGCATCATGACCGCGATCTGCCTTACTGCTTTAACCGCAAAGAGGCAAAAACCCATGGCGAAGGCGGCAATCTGGTCGGTAGCCCGCTGCAGGGCCGGGTAATGCTGGTGGATGATGTGATCACCGCCGGTACGGCGATTCGCGAATCCATGGAGATTATCCAGGCCCAGGGCGCGCAGCTGGCGGGCGTTCTGATCTCCCTGGATCGTCAGGAACGCGGCCGCGGCGAGATCTCCGCCATTCAGGAAGTGGAGCGGGATTACGGCTGCCAGGTTATCTCAATCATCACTCTGAAAGAGCTGATCGCTTACCTGGAAGAAAAGCCGGAGATGGCGGAACACCTGGCGTCAGTTCGCGCCTATCGTGAAGCCTACGGCGTCTGATGATGCGCCCGGCAGCCTCGGCTGCCGGATTTCCGCTATATCAGCTTAGCGCCCTGCGCATTGACGTACAGCGAATAGATTGACGTGCTGGACGCCATAAACAGACGATTGCGCTGTTCGCCGCCAAAGCACAAGTTCGCGCAGCGCTCTGGCAGTTTAATGGTGCCGATATGCTTACCCTGTGGATTGAAGATCCGCACGCCGTCGAGTTCTTCGTTTCCGCTTCCCCATCCGCACCACAGATTGCCGTCTGCGTCGCAGGCGATCCCATCGGCGGTACCGTTCCCACAGTCGAGATATACCCGTTTATTTTTCAGCGTATTGCCTTCCACATCCCACGCCAGAATTAAGCGGTTCGGTGTCGCCCGGCTTTCCACCACGTATAAGGTCTTTTCGTCCGGCGAGAAACACAAACCATTTGGCCCTTTTACGTCGCCCAGTACCACGCTCAGTTTGCGGCTTTCCGGCTCCAGACAATAGACGTTTTGCGGCAATTCTGATGTTGCTTTGTGGCCTTCGTAAAAACCACTGATGCCAAATGGCGGATCGGTAAACCAGATGGTGCCGTCTGACTTCACAACGATATCGTTTGGAGAATTGAGGCGATGACCCTGGTAGCTATCGGCCAGTACGGTAACAGACCCATCGTATTCGGTACGCGTAATGCGGCGGGTGTCGTGCTCGCAACTGATTAAGCGCCCCTGTCTGTCGCGGGCGTGACCATTGCTATAATTGGCCGGGTAGCGAAAGACGCTGGTTTCTCCGCTGACTTCATCCCAGCGCATGATGGCGTTATTCGGAATGTCGCTCCACAGCAGCATTCGCATGTCGCCGAACCAGACCGGGCCTTCCGCCCAGCGGAAGCCGCTGGCGATGCGTTCGACCTTTGCGCTGGCAAGCATATAGCGACGAAAGCTATCATCGACGGCCACGATGCGTGGGTCCGGATAGCGTTCAGAGGGGGCCCATGCTGCGAAGCTTTTTTGACTGACCAGTAGCGATGCGGTTGCCAACCCGCCTATCTTCAGTAAATCCCGCCGTGACGTCGCCATCAAATCTCTCCTTGTCGGGTGGTGTTGGGGGAGGGTGAAATGTTCAGCAAGCTGGATAGTAGGAAAGGAAAGCGGAAACGCGCATTGGGCAATTCAACCAATGGCCCTGGGATTTGCGACAAACTTACGCAGATTGCGAGGAGAATCATGCAGCCTGGCGGCTGCATGTGAGGATTTACTGCAGCTGTGCGGCGACCAGCGGCCAGCGGGCGTCGAAATCATCCGTCGGACGATATTTGAACTCGCTGCGCACAAAGCGCGACAGCATGCCCTCGCAGAAAGCCAGCAGCTGGCTGGCCAGCAGGGTTTCGTCGAGGGTGTAGCCTTCGCCTTCGCGCATTTTTTTCTCGCGCATTACCTGGCGTAGCTGCGCTTCGATGCGCTCAAAAAGCTGGTTGATGCGACCCTGAAGCCGGTCCTGTTCGAACATCAGCGCGTGCCCGGTGAGGATACGCGTCAGCCCAGGATTACGCTCGCCAAAGCCAAGAATCAACAGAACGATCAGGCGCAGGCGCGCGGTGGTGTCCTTTTCATCTTTCAAAATCAAATTGATGCGCGTAATCAGACTGTCTTCAATGAACTCGATCAGGCTGTCAAACATGCGGGTTTTGCTGGGAAAATGGCGATACAGCGCGGCTTCAGAGACGCCGACGGAAGCCGCCAGTTTCGCGGTGGTAATACGCTGACTACCATCGCTGGATTCCAGCATCAGCGCCAGAGATTGAAGTATTTCTTCGCGACGATTCCGTTTCGCAGTTTGCTTTTCTGCCATGTTTTAAAATACCCCTGAAAATAAGCACTTGTCAGGCAGACATCCACAACGCGACCGCAAACCAGGGCTTGCGGTAATGTTATTGCGTTATGCGCGTTGGGATGCAGATTCCGTGTTGCTGGGCTTATTTACGCCCTGAGTGACCGAAGCCGCCTTCGCCGCGGTCGGTGGCATCGAAGGATTCCACCAGGTTAAATTCCGCCTGAACGACCGGCACAAAGACCATCTGTGCGATACGTTCGCCCGGCTCGATAATAAAGCTCTGCTGACCGCGGTTCCAGACGGACACCATCAGCTGCCCCTGGTAATCGGAGTCGATAAGGCCCACCAGGTTGCCCAGGACTACGCCATGCTTATGACCCAGGCCGGAGCGCGGCAGGATCACCGCCGCCAGAGAGGGATCGGCGATATGAATCGCAAGGCCGGTCGGCAACAGCGTGGTTGCGCTCGGCGCCAGCTCTACGGCGTCGTCGAGACAGGCTCGCAGGTCAAGTCCGGCGGAGCCGGAGGTGGCATAGGTCGGCAGCGGAAATTGCTGGCCGACACGCGGGTCCAGAATCTTAACGTCGATTTTTTTCATCATAACGGGTCACGATCTCGTCGAGTAATAATTGGCCCAGGAGTTCCTTGCGCTCAAGTGGTAAGCGCTTTTCCCCATCCTGCCAGAAAAGGTGTAGTGCGTTGCTGTCGCTGTTAAAGCCCTGATTAGGCTGGGAAACATCGTTGGCGCAAATCAGGTCGAGGTTCTTGCGGGCACGTTTTTGCCGCGCATATTCTTCCACATTATTCGTTTCGGCGGCAAACCCAACGACGTAGGGGCGATGTGATTTTAGCGCCGCGACCCCGGCCACGATATCCGGGTTTTTAACCATTTTTATTGTTAATTCATCACCTTGTTTTTTTATTTTATCTTCGGCGATGACGGCGGCGCGGTAATCCGCTACCGCGGCGCAGCCAATAAAAATGTGCTGCTGCTGGGCGCCAGCCTGGACGGCCGCTTCCATCTCCAGCGCGGTAGTGACATCAATGCGCTGCACAAACGGCGGGGTCGGTAGCGATACCGGCCCGCTGATCAAGGTCACGTTCGCGCCCCGCTGCGCTGCGGCGGCGGCAATCGCGAAGCCCATCTTGCCAGAGCTGTGGTTGGTGATATAACGCACCGGATCCAATGGCTCACGGGTCGGGCCCGCGGTAATCATGAGGTTGAGATGTTGCAAATCTTTGACAGGGGGGGCGAAATGCTGCGCGGCCATGTCTACGATAGTTAACGGATCGAGCATTCTCCCCGGGCCGACGTCGCCGCAGGCCTGGCTACCGCTGTCTGGTCCCCATAGCAGCAGCCCGCGGGTAGCGAGCGTCTGCAGATTATGCTGGGTGGCCTGCGCGCGATACATCTGCTGGTTCATGGCGGGCACCACGGCAACCGGGGATGGGGTGGCAAGACAGATCGTCGACACCAGATCGTTGGCCATGCCGGCCGCCACGCGAGCGATTAAATCGGCGGTCGCTGGGGCGAGGATCACCAGGTCGGCCCATTTACCGAGCTCAATATGGCCCATTGCCGCTTCCGCCGCCGGATCGAGCAGGCTGTCGGAAACCGGATAGCCGGATACCGCCTGCAGGCTGAGTGGGGTGATGAACGCTTTTGCCGCCTCCGTCATCGCGACACGCACTTCCGCGCCGCGTTCACGCAGCCGGCGCACCAGTTCCGGGGTTTTATACGCCGCGATGCCGCCGCTGACGCCCAGGACGATTTTTTTACCCGCCAGAGTCATCATGATGTCTTCCTGTTGCCGTAGACCAGAATCCGCGCATCTTATCACAATCCTGCCGCCGTCGTGCCTCTGCCGGGCATTCACTTTGCGAGCGGCTACGCAGGGTGAAAATCGGCGGGTCGGCAGCGCCGTCAGGCTGTGCCAAGATAGGCTGATTCATCCAGGAGGGCGCATGGACGGAATGGAAAATCTGATGCCACGGGAGAAGATGCTGCAATACGGCATCGAAACGCTAACGGATGTTGAGCTGCTGGCGCTTTTTCTGCGCGTCGGCACGCGTCGTCAGGATGTGCTCAGCTATGCCCAGGCGTTACTGCAGCGTTTTGGCTCACTCTACGCTCTGCTTTCCGCTGATAAAGCGCAACTGATTGCTGTGGACGGACTGGGGCTGGCGAAATATGCGCAACTGAAGGGCATTGCCGAGCTGGCGCGACGCTATTTTAGCTCGCAGCTGGTCGAGGAGGCCGCGCTGGTCACCCCCTCGATGACGCGCGAGTTTTTACAAAGCCAGCTGACGGAAGAGGAGCGCGAGATCTTTATGGTGATCTTTTTAGATAATCAGAACCGGGTGTTGAAACATAGTCGTCTTTTTTCTGGTACTCTTAGCCACGTTGAGGTGCATCCGCGAGAAATTGTACGCGAAGCCATCAAAGTGAACGCCGCCGCCGTGATCCTTGCGCATAATCATCCCTCCGGTAGCCCGGAGCCAAGTCAGGCCGACAGACTGATTACCGAAAGGGTGATAAAATGTTGTAGATTCATGGAGATACGCGTGCTTGATCATCTGGTTATCGGCCGCGGTGCGTATGTATCTTTTGCCGAACGTGGCTGGATTTAGCCCCGAACTGGCGATCCTTCGGGATCTTTGTCTGTTCGGGACTTGAGCACATCGCCGAGTCAGCGTATACTACGCCACCTTTGAGAATCTCGGGTTTGGCATTTGGGCCTGGCAGTCGAGAGTTCACATTGAACTGCGATGACCAGGCTGTAAAGCCTGACGAGGCGCCAATACCCCATACGAAGCTCGAGCTAATTTGATTTTTGGAGAATAGACATGTCCCGAGTCTGCCAAGTTACTGGCAAGCGTCCGGTGACCGGTAACAACCGTTCCCACGCACTGAACGCGACTAAACGCCGTTTCCTGCCGAACCTGCACTCTCACCGTTTCTGGGTTGAGAGCGAGAAGCGTTTTGTCACCCTGCGCGTATCTGCTAAAGGTATGCGTGTAATCGATAAGAAAGGCATCGATACAGTTCTGGCTGAACTGCGTGCCCGTGGCGAAAAGTACTAAGTACTTAGAGGAAATAAATCATGGCTAAAGGTATTCGTGAGAAAATCAAGCTGGTTTCTTCCGCTGGTACTGGTCACTTCTACACCACCACGAAGAACAAACGTACCAAACCGGAAAAAATGGAACTGAAAAAGTACGATCCGGTTGTACGTCAGCACGTTATCTACAAAGAAGCTAAAATCAAATAATTTTAGCCTCCTTGTATAAAAACCCCGCTTCGGCGGGGTTTTTTGTTTTTAAAACTCCCCCATATTGCTTTCACATACTCCCTTTTCAGTCACCTGTCCGTGAAGCACAATACGTCGGGTAAACGGAGGAAAATCATGCCTGAATTACCAGAGGTTGAAACCAGCCGCCGCGGCATCGAGCCGCACCTGGTTGGCGCAACCATTCTGCACGCCGTCGTGCGCAACGGACGGCTGCGCTGGCCGGTTTCCGAAGAGATTTATCGCCTGAGCGACGTTCCGGTTCTCAGCGTGCGTCGCCGCGCCAAATACCTGCTTCTGGAGCTGCCGGACGGCTGGATCATCGTCCATCTTGGGATGTCGGGGAGCCTGCGCATCCTGAGCGAAGAGCTGCCTGCTGAAAAACACGATCACGTTGACCTGGTCATGAGTAACGGCAAGGTGTTGCGCTACACCGATCCACGCCGCTTTGGCGCCTGGTTGTGGACCAGAACGCTGGAAGGCCATCCGGTACTGGCCCATCTTGGCCCGGAGCCGCTCAGCGACGCGTTCAACGCCGACTATCTCCAGCAAAAATGCGCGAAGAAGAAAACCGCGATCAAACCCTGGCTGATGGATAACAAGCTGGTGGTGGGCGTGGGGAATATCTACGCCAGTGAATCGCTGTTCTCCGCCGGGATCCATCCTGACCGGCTGGCGTCCTCGCTGTCGCGGGAAGAGTGTGAGCAGCTGGTGAAGGTGATTAAGCTGGTCCTGCTGCGTTCGATAGAGCAGGGCGGCACCACGTTAAAGGATTTCCTGCAAAGCGATGGCAAGCCGGGCTACTTCGCCCAGGAGCTACAGGTCTATGGCCGCAAGGGCGAACCCTGCCGGATCTGCGGCACGCCGGTCGTCGGGACCAAACATGCCCAGCGGGCGACCTTTTATTGCCGTCAGTGCCAGAAATAGTCTCAGGAACAGGAATGTTTGTCGGCCAGGTCAGCGGGCCTGCGGGTGCGCATCTGGTGGGCCGGGGGCGTTTGTAGTCCAGGTCAGCGTAGCGCCATCTGGCACAAAGACCGGGACAGAGCCGGTGTGAATGACCCAGCGGCGCAGTGCTGCGCCAGCCAATATGGCTCATGTCCCGGCAGATGCGTTACTTCAACTTATTCAACAGCGCCTGATGCACATTAGCTGGCAGAAAGTGAGAAACGTCGCCCTGGTGGCGCGCCACTTCCTTCACCAGTGAGGAAGAGATAAACGACCACTCTTTGCACGGCATCAGAAACACGCTCTCAAGGGTGGGCATCAGGTGGCGGTTCATATGAGCCAGCTGCATCTCATACTCGAAATCCGCCACCGCCCGCAGGCCGCGGATCAGGATATTGGCCTGCTGCGCGCGCGCGAAATTGGCCATCAAATCACTGAAGCCGATAACCTCCACGTTCACCAGGTGGGCCGTCGCCTGCTCTGCCAGCGCAATGCGCTCATCAAGGCTGAACATCGGCTTTTTACTCGGGCTGGCGGCGATAGCCAGCACCACTTTATCGAACATACTTGCCGCGCGGGTGACAATATCGATATGACCGTTGGTGATGGGGTCGAAGGTACCCGGATAGATCGCTTTTGTGCTCATGATGACTCTTTCTCCGAGTAGCCGTGGCTCAGCGCCCACAGCTCGGTATATTTCGTAAACGTATACTGCGCGTTGACCATCGCCAGTAACCATCCCTGTTTACCGTCCAGCACCCCACCGCGCAACAGCAGCGTCTTGAGGAACGCGCCCAGCGTATGGCTGAAAATCCCTGCCATCGAGGTCTTCTTGCCCTTCTGGTGACGCTCAAGCGCCCACGCGGCGGCATACGCCAGCTGTTTTTGCTGGAAGCCAGCGAAGTCGCGGCAGGTCAGGTGCAGGAGATCGCCGGTCAGCGGAATAACCTCGGCGCCCAGGCTATCCAGCGATTCATGGACCAGATTATCGTTATAGCGGTAACGGGCGCGTTCGTACAGGCGCAGGACGCGATCGGGATACCAACCGCTGTGGCGCATAAAGCGTCCGAGAAAATAGTTACGGCGGGCGATGCTGTAGATGGCGCCGCGCTGGGGGGCGTCCAGTACCTTAAGAATAGCCTGCCTGAGTTCTGGCGTGACGCGCTCATCGGTATCGATCATCAACACCCAGTCACCGGTGGCGTAATCCTGCGCGCGCTGGCGCTGAATGCCATAGCCTCGCCAGTCGGTATGGGTATAGACCTGGGCGCCGAGGCGGCGGGCCAGCTCAACGGTGTTGTCGGTGCTGCCGGAGTCGAGGACGATAATTTCATCCGCCCAGCTAACGGAGCCCAGACAATCCGGCAGCAGGTCGGCGGCGTTTTTAGCGATCATCACCACGGAAAGCCGGTTCGACATTAATGACTCCGCTGCGGCAGGTAAGGTTGCAGTAACTGTAGCAGACGCGACAGCGCGCCCTGGTTCTGGTGCAGCACTTCCACTGCGTGACGGCCATACCACAGACGGTAATCTTCATCGGTCAGGAGCGTGGACACCTCCCTGACCAGCGAATCGGCATCGGTAACGGTGATCAGGCCATCGTCCTGCTGCAGCTTGGCGCAGATATCTTTGAAGTTGAAGGTATGCGGGCCCATCAGCACCGGAATGGCGTGCGCCGCCGGCTCGAGCGGGTTATGGCCGCCGCGCTCCACCAGGCTGCCGCCGACGAAGGCGAGGTCGGCAATGCCGTAGAGCAGCATCAGCTCGCCCATGGTATCGCCAATGACTACCTGGGTACTGGAGGAGGGGATCTCGCCGGTGCTGCGCAGAGTAAAGCTCATCCCAGCCTTTTGTACCATCTCACGGGCGTCGGGGAAGCGCTCCGGATGGCGGGGAACAAGGATCAGCAGCAGGTTCGGGAAAGTCTCCAGCAGTTTTTTATGCGCCTGGAGGATGATTTGTTCTTCACCGTCGTGGGTGCTGGTGGCAATCCAGACCTTGCGGTGCGGTGCCCATTGCCGACGCAGCGTCACCGCCCGGGCCGCCAGCTCTGGCGTTACGGAGATATCGAATTTCAGGCTGCCGGTGACCGCCAGCTGGTTGCGCTTCAGCCCCAGAGAGAGGAAGCGGTTACCATCTTCTTCATTCTGCGCGGCGATAAGCGTAATGCGGCTCAACAGGCGGCGCATAAAGCCGCCCAGTTTGGCATAGCCTTTGGCGGAACGTTCGGACAGGCGCGCGTTGGCGATCACCAGCGGGATCTTACGCTTATGCAGCGCGGCCACCATATTCGGCCACAGCTCGGTCTCCATAACGATCACCAGCTTCGGCTGAACGGTGTTCAGGAAGCGGTTCATGGCGCCGGGCAGATCGTAGGGCAGATAGACGTGATGAACATCTTTGCCAAACGCCGACATGGCGCGCTCGGAGCCGGTCGGCGTCATGGTGGTGACAGTGATCGGCAGAGAAGGGTAGCGGTGGCGCAGGGCGCGGACCAGCGGAATGGCGGCTAAGGTCTCGCCGACGGAAACGGAGTGCAGCAGAATGCCATCCGGCTCTACCTTGTTCTGACAGAAGCCATAGCGTTCCGCCCAGCGTTTGCGATAGGCAGGAGCCTTACGACTGCGCAGCAGCAGCCGCAGCCACACCAGCGGCTGAATAAGGTAAAGTAGGGTGGTATAAAGCAATTCCAAACTATTTATCCGTTCTCTGTTTTGGCGGGCAAATTCTAAGCATTTAGCCCGCGTAAAGCTATCTCTTTGGCGGAAACAGCGGGTTTTTGGTCTATCCCGCGTGGCGATAACGCTTAATACGCAGATAACGGCGTCCCAGGCGCCAGCGTAAACGGAAAGTACAGGCGTTTTTCCAGATTAACCGCCAGATACCGCGGTCGAAGAACTCGTTAATAATAACATGCTTTTTGGACTCATCTTTCATGCTATCGAAGGTATGGATGATCCCCAGGCCTTCTTTGGCGATCTGCCAGCGACAGGCGGCGATATGGCGTACTTTATCCGGGTAGCGCTGGTTAATCGCCTCCAGCATCTCCAGAATCTTCATATAGTGGCGCGCCGAACGCATCAGCGTGTCGTCGTTGTCCGGCTTATGCGACACCGACTCAGAGTGAATGTAGTAATCATAGAACTGCTGACTGGTGTACTGCACGCGCTCCGCGGCCAGCAGGGCTTCTGTGGTCCATGGGATATCCTGATGGCGCAGGCCAGGCTCGAAATGGAAGTGATGCTGGCGGATAAAGTCGTGACGATAAATATTAAGCCAGGTGACGTGCAGAAACTTCCGCGAGTCCAGGGCCTGCTTAAGCCAGACATGGCCCGGCAGCACACCCGTCGAGGGCAGGCGATCCAGTGGGAAGATCGGGTGGCTCTCGCGGCGCTTTTCGTACACATAGGTGCCGTTGCAGGTGGCGATATCGAGATGTTCTTTCTCGGCCATCTCCAGCAGCGTGCGATACATGCCCGGATAGAGTTTGTCGTCGATATCCGGAAACGCGAGATATTTGCCGCTGGCGGCGGCGAGGCCGGTATTGCGCGCGACCGAGACGCCCTGGTTTTCCTGCTCCAGCACCTGGACGTTCTGCAGCCGCTCCTGCCATTCGGCGATCACCGCCAGGCTGTTGTCTGTCGAACCATCGTTCACCAGGATCAGTTCATAGCTGTCCAGCTGCTGCTGTTCAATGCACTCAAAGAATTGCGCTAGAAATTTCTCACCGTTGTAGACGGCAGCCACGATGCTCAATAAAGGCGTTTGACTCATAAATCTTCGATCCTGGTTAACTAACGGCGTCAGGTGCGCTGCAGCTGACGGTACTGCTGACAAATGGATACGACGCTGAATTTTTCCAGCGCGGCATCGTCGATGGCCGGCGGGTTATGGTAAATGCTTTGCATCGTCTGAGCCAGCGCCGGACTGGTGAGATCCGCCAGACCGCGGGCAAGTTCGCCGGTGAGGATCTCGGTGACGCCGCCGGGGCAGCGGGTGCTGGCGACAGGAGTATGTAACAGCAGCGCCTCCACCACCACATTGCCGAATCCTTCGCTATCGGAGCTCAAAACCAGCATCCGTGCGCCTTTGATCCACGGTAAGGGGTTTTTCTGAAAGCCTTTGAACCACACCCGATCGTCAATGTGCAGCGTTTTTGCCAGCTGGCGCAGGCGCTGCTCTTGCTCCGGTTTTCCCTGGCCTAGCAGCACCAGCGGTGCGTCGATGCCGCTCTGCGCATAGGCTTCAAGCAGGCGGTCATGGCGTTTGCCCGGATGGAAGCGACCGACGTGAATCAGGTAGTCACCGTCCGGGCGCTCGCTATCGGCTTCCGCCTCGGCGCGCAGGGCAGTGATATCGAAGGGATTGTAGATGGTTTTCAGCTGTGCCGGGCGCAGGGCAAACTCTTCCACCAGATCTCGCCCCACCGCGTCGGAAACCGTCACCACGTTGCGACCCTGATAAATTCGCTTAATTTTCTGCTGCTTCATCCAGCGGTCAAAGCCGGTGCGGTGCCCGAGATAGGAGGCAGAGAATACGCCGTGCAGACAGAACCAGACGTTACGCTCGCGCAGCGCCCGGCTGCGGGCGACGATGCGGTCGGTTTTGTGCAGGTTGGAGAGCACAAGGTCAAATTGCCCCTGCTGTTCGGCCCGCACGACTGCGGCATCCAGCTGGCGGGCGCGGCGGGACAGCTCGGTCAGCTTGCGCCACGGTTTACGGCAGCGATCGGCAACTACCTGGTAGTCGAGCCCCTCGGGCAATGGGTACTCGCAGACATCGCGCAGCGAAATGAGCGACACCCGATCGCCGTCGCGCAGGAACTGTGCCGCCAGGGTCAGGACCACTTTTTCCGCGCCGCCGCCGGGTAAACCGTCAATCACAAATAAGATGCGCATCGTTAATTCACCAGATCCTGATAAAGAGAAAGCAGCTGGGTTGAGAGTCGCTCGCTGGTGCAGGCCATAATGCGCTCGCGGGCGTGACCGCCTTCCGCGGAGCTCAGCGCGCGCGCGGGCAGGGCCATTACCGCCTGCTGTAGCGCCGGGATATCCAGAGCGTCGCAGACGTAACCATTGTGGCCGTCAACGATAAACTCCGCCCCGCCGCAGCCGGTGGTGGTGATCACCGGCAGACCGCAGGCCATCGCTTCGAGAATGACGTTGGGGAACGGATCGTAGAGGGTGGGCAGCAGCAGACCATCGGCCATCTGATAGAAGGGCAGCGTCTCCGACTGCATGCCGAAGAAGCGCACCCGCGCTTCGCAGCCGAGACTCTTCGCCAGCGCCTGATAGCGCGGCTGATCCTTATCTTTGCCAACCACCAGCAGATAGCGATCGGTGGGGGCGATGGCGCGGATTGCCGCCGCCAGTCCCTTGCGCTCAAAGCCGGAGCCGACGTAGATCAGGCAGGTCGCCTGCAGCGGTAGCTGCCATTTGGCGCGTAAGGCGGCAAAGGTGTCTTCGTCCGGCGGCAGGAAGCGCTGGTTGTCAATGGCGTTGTAAATAACGTGGATCTTCTCCGCCGGCAGGCCAAAGTCTTCGATAATCTCGCGCTTGATCATCTCGGCGTTGCAGATCACCCCGCGCAGGAGTGAGTCTTCATACATCTCGCGTTCCGCCTGCATGACGTAGCGGTGGTAACGGTCGGCGAACAGCAGGCGGCTTTTCCAGGCCGGTAAAATGCGCGAGCGCTGCTGCAGCCAGCGGCGATGAACGCCATCGCCAGCGCGGTAGAGATCGCAGCCGGGAATACGTTCATGGCTCTGCACCAGGTCGAAGGACTCGCGCTGCCAGAGCGCGCGCGCGGCGTTGGCAAAGCCGCGCTCGCGGCTGATGCGCCCCCATTTACGTGGGTTACAGATATGGATCTGCCAGTCCGGTTTCACCGGCCCCTGCCATTCGCGGGTGATGACGTTCAGTTGCAGATGACTGCTGTCGAGGGCTTCCAGCGCGCGGGAGACAAACCGTTCTGCGCCGCCGTCCGGGCGGTACTTCTGCCGCACCAGAGCCAGCCTGAATTTACTCATGCCAGTACCTTTTTCGCCGCCGCGATCACGGCGTCGGTAGGAATTAAATCAAGATAACGTTCGTCGGTGTTGGTGTTGATAGCGTCCGGATCGGGCAGCGGACCGAAGTCGCCGGCCCAGATCACCTCGCCTTTCGCCTGCCACGGACGCCAGAAGGTCAGCTTCGAGGGACCGAACAGGGCGACCAGCGGAGTGCCAAGGGCTGCAGCCATATGCATCGGCACCGAGTCGACGCCGATAAACAACCGGGCATGATCGATCACCGCCGCCAGCTGGCGCAGCGTTAACTGGCCGGCTAAAGAGTGTAGTCGCGCCTGCGGGCAGCCGGCGATGATGGTATCCACCATCTTCTTCTCTCTTGCATCGGGGCCGGAGGTGAGCACCACCGCGTATCCTTCGGCGGACAGCGCGTTGATCAGGGCGCTCATCCGATCTTCGCGCCAGCATTTAAAGAACCAGCGCGACGTCGGCTGGATGACGATGTAGTGTTCCCGGAAGTCCTCCGGCAGCAGGGCGCGGCTGGCGGCCCAGTCTGCTTCGCTGTAGCCCATCCGCGTCGGCGCATCGTTCAACTGGAGACCGAGCGGAGCGAGAATAGAGAGATTCTGCTGTACCGTATGCAGCTGGTTGTGCTGTTGGGTGGAGGCCAGCGCGGTGTGGCAATAGCGCCAGACCGGGTGGCGGCGCTTCGGAAAATCAAAACCAATCCGCGTCGCGGCGCCGGTCAGTTTGCTGATAACCGCGCTCGGCCACTGGTCGGCCAGGTTAAGCACCATATCGTACCGCTGCTGGCGCAGCGTCTGAATGAGCTGCCATTGCATCTTCAGCTGATACCTTTTTCCCTGCTTTTTCCAGCGGCGATCGAGACCATAAATATGGTGGATATCGGGGTTGGCTGCGAGCATATCCCGGGTCTCTTCATACAACAGGACATCCACGCTGGCGGCGGGGTACTGCTGTTTCAGCGCGTGAATAAGCGGCGTGATCAGCAGCATGTCGCCATGATGGCGCAGCTTAATGACCAGGATCCGCGCCGGGTTCAACGGGCCGCGGGAGAGGGTTTCAGGCGTCATACTCTGTTCTTCATCCAGGATAAGGGTTCCGATTCTAGGGGATCAGACAGATTGAGAGAAGCGTTGTATTGCTCTACCATGACCCGATACGTATGGCCTGAGGACGTTTTCGTGCACAATCCCGCATTTCTCATCACGATTGATACAGAGGGCGATAACCTCTGGCAAAAACATGACAGCATCACCACCGAGAATGCGCGTTATCTTCCGCGTTTTCAGCAGCTTTGCGAAAAGTATGGCTTTAAACCGGTCTATTTGACCAACTATGAAATGGCCATCGACCCCTTTTATATCGAATTCGCCAGAGACGTGATTGCCCGCGGCACCGCGGAAGTCGGCATGCATCTGCATGCGTGGAACAGCCCGCCGACCGAGCCGCTGACCGCAGATGACTGGCGCCATAAGCCTTATCTTATTGAATACAGCGACGCTATGATGCGTGAGAAGGTCGACTATATGACGCGTCTGCTGGAGGATACCTTCCAGACCAAAATGGTTAGCCATCGCGCCGGGCGCTGGGCCTTTGACGAGCGCTATGCGCGTCTGCTGGTGGAGTACGGGTATCAGGTGGATTGCTCGGTGACCCCGCGGGTGAACTGGAAGACCGCCAAGGGGGCGCCGCAGGGCGATGGCGGGACCGATTATCGCCGCTTTCCGCAGCATGCCTATTTCCTCGATGAAAATGACATCAGCCGCGAGGGTCACTCGCCGCTGCTGGAAGTGCCGATGAGCATCCAGTACAAGCACTCAGCGTGGATGAACAGCGTGAAGCAGGGCTACGACCGCCTGCGCGGCAAAGTGCGATCCCCCTCCGTACACTGGCTGCGACCGATGGGCGGCAATGTGGAGACGATGAAAAAAGTCGTCGAACAAACGTTGACGCAGGGCAATGACTACGTGGAATATATGCTCCACTCTTCAGAGTATATGCCCGGCGGCAGCCCCACGTTCAAGAATGAACGGGATATTGAGCGTTTATACGCTGACCTCGAAGCCTTTTTTAGCTGGCTGGCGCCGCAGGTGAAGGGCATGACGTTGGCAGAATATTACCAGCGGAAAATTACACAGCGCTAACACAGCTCAAGGTACCGTATGCGTATCCTTAAACAATTAACGCGGAAAAAGAATGCCTTTTTCCGCGGCATTAAATTTAATTTAATTAACTATCGATACAGAAATAAGCCGGCGCGTAAAGCGTTCGACCCAGCGGCTGTGCGCCGCGTACTGCTATTGCGTCTGGATGATAAAGTCGGTGATATGGTGGTCACGACAGGTTGCGCCAGAATACTGGCCGAACGGGGATATCAGGTTTCGGTGTTAACCGGACCAATATGCAGCGAAATATTAGCAGGCTCAGAATTCATTCAGCAAGTATATTTATATCGGCCCCGCATGTCCTTAAATACGTTGCGGGCGGCGGGTTTTGATGCGGTTATCGATTTTGATGACGTGACCAGCTATGAACGCTTTAAATTACTCGCCGATTTACGGGCGACCAGCGTGATTGGTTTTAATAAAGAGCCCTATAAACTTTACGATCACTCAATCGCTTTTTTTGACGGCAACAGCCATATTTCCCTGCGCTATAAGCAGGTGGTGAAGCTGTTTGGCATCGTTGACGACCGCCCGTATCACTATCATCTCCCCGGCTGCCGCCATGAGCGGGAGAAAGTGGCCCGCTTGCTTTCTCAGGCCGGAGAGGTCGAACTGCGTATCGCCATTAACCCTTTTACCGCCTCCGAGGATAAAGACTTCTGTCGTCACCAGGTGGCGACCCTGGTCGAGCGGCTACATGCTCTGCCTTACCGGGTCTGTATCGTGATGGTGGGGCGCAGTGAAAAAATCCGCCAGCTGGGGCTGGATATGGCGCTGTACATCGCCGACAGCACCATCAACTCCGCCGTAGAAGTGATCCGCAGCTGTGATTTAGTCATTACGCCGGACACCTCTATCGTGCATATTGCCCGGGCTTTCGATAAGCCGATGGTGGCGGTCTATAACAAACGCAAACTCAAGAATACCGGGCTGCCCGGCTATCACATCTGGGCGCCGGGCTATGACAAGGCGAAGCAGATAGTCTGTGAAGAAGCGAATGTCGCCGATGTGGCGATTGAGTCGGTGTGGCCCGTGATTAAAGAGCAGGCCGACCGGCTGGTCGCCGCCCGCAGTTAATTTAAAAAGTTAATATAAAAAGGGCCGCTGACGGCCCTTTTTGTTAGCGTTTTTCCGCCAACCCTTTGCTGAGCGCAATGCCCAGCGGCAGCCAGAACAGCACCCAGGTTTCCCGGGGATTGCTGATGATAAACATCCCCTGCGAGGCCATAAACACCAGCGCGTAAAACAGGATCGCCAGACTGTAGCGGCTGTCGGTATGGCGCTTGCGCCACGCCTGCCATAGCCCGCAGGCAATGATCGCCAACAGCAGCAGTAACCCCACGATGCCGCCTTTCAGCAGGGCGCCCATATACACACTGTGGGTGGTGGTGATGTGCTCGCCGCTGTAGTTGATGAAATCCAGTTCATAGCTGAAACCGCGCCCCAGCCACGGCTGGCTGGCCATCTCCGACAGCGTATGGTGCCAGATGCTCAGGCGCAGCCCGCTTTGGGTGCCCAGCTCCTCGAAACGGGCGAGCAGCATGTCGCCCACCGGCGTCATGACCAAAAGCAGCGCTACCAGCACGGCCAGCGCCGCGGCGATCAGCAGGTTGCGGCGGGTGAAGACGTGCAGGTGCAGCGTACAGCCGACCGCCAGCACCAGGGCGATGATCGGCCCGCGGCTTTGGGTGAGCAGCAGCATCACCAGCATGATGACCACCGGCAGATAGAGCCAGTGGCTGGCTTTTTCTTTCAGTAGCATGCCGCAAATTAAAATGCCGATGCCGCAGTAACCGGCAAGGTCGATAACGTTCGTTGGTCCGGGGTTCTCGGGGGAGACCGCTCGTTCGGTGAGAACCAGCGTATGGTCGATAATCAGCGTCCACAGGGAGAGCACGGTGATCCCGCCGACCACCGCCAGCATCGCCAGTCGGCGGGTTCGTCCGTCCCTGAGCAGCATCGTCATCAGCAACAGATACCCGGTCAGATACACGCCGTGGGTGATCGGCGAGTCAATATGCTGCGGCGTATGGCCCCACACATTACTGAGGGCGTAATAGATAAAGAAAGCCGCCAGCAGCGTCCAGGTCTGCCACTGCTCGCGTAACACCCCGGCCAGCGCCTGGCGGTTTTCCTGGCGTACCAGCGACAGCAATAGCAGCAGGATCGATAAATGCAGCAGATTATTGGTCCGGGTGGACATGCAAAAAATCGCGC
Source organism: Klebsiella sp. K47 (assembly GCF_051858335.1). NCBI lineage: Bacteria > Pseudomonadati > Pseudomonadota > Gammaproteobacteria > Enterobacterales > Enterobacteriaceae > Klebsiella > Klebsiella sp. K47. The sequence goes on along the minus strand of NZ_JBPYUI010000004.1, from coordinate 171,508 downwards.
TGAAAAATAAAAACAAAGGAAAGACAATCGAGTAACCCTGTCTGGCGAAGTTACTCACTTTTAAAGTACTCATTAAACGCAACCTTTTCGAAGATAGTATCCGGCACAGCGCTTTCTGGGGAAAAATTAATCACCCGAATCTGGCGTTGCTGCAGTACCTGCGCGGCATGCGCAAAGGAGGGCATGACGAGGGTATCCACTTTTGTTGCCAGGTAAGAAGGCAATTTTTCTTGTTGTGTTTCGTAGAATCGCGGCTGGTTAAAGTTGGTCATATCCAGGCCGCTCACCAGGATAGTATTGAAGCCCAGCCAGGCGAGAATTTGCAGCGCCCAGTAGACCACCGTGCCGGCATCAAAGATGCCCTGGCGAATATCGGTGCTAAAACAGATATCCGGGCGCTGAGGATGAAAGCACATCGCCGCATTCTGCTGGTAAGTGCGCTTTATCGCTTCGCTGGCGACTTTCGGCTGGTAAATCTTATAGCAACCGTCCTCAATCAACGCCAAACGGCAGCGCAGCGCGTCCCCATAGCGATCGACGATTTTGGCGATCCCGTGCATGGTGGTGAACAGCAAAATATCCGGCTGGCTGACAATGGCGCGGATAATGTCCGGCTTCTTATCGAAAAATTCCATGTCGACGATGGTATAGAGCGAAAAGTGCAGCCGGTCGGCAAGATGCCAGGCGCCATTGACGCCCATCACCGGGATCGTTTTCGACAACAGGGAAAAATCGATATTGCGGGTTGAGGGGCCGGTGGCGGTCAGCAGGACTTCGCCCTGCATACTGTTTTTCAGCGCGCTCAGGCTGACCAGCGGCACCGTTTTCCCTTTATAGCGTAACGCGCTGATTTCGCCGCTTGGCGCACGCGCAATACGGGTAAAAGGCCACAGATTTTCATTGTGGCGATACGCGCGAGGGCGCGTATAGCGGTAGATCTGCTTAAACAGGGATCCCATCAGAGCAGCCCCTGATTTTGCAGGAGAAGATGAATCCGGCTGGCCGCAATATCGCCGGTGCTGGCGCTGTTTTCCGGCCGCACGATATGCTGGTTTTTACCGTATCCGCCAATCAGCCCCGGGTCGGTCGGGCCGTAGAGCGTAAAGTTCGGTTTATCCAGCGCGGCGGTCAGATGGCTCAGCCCGGTATCGACCGAGACGACGGCCCGGGCGCCGGCCAGAACCTGCGCCACCTGCTCAAGGCTCATGCGCGGCAGCACTTCAACATACTCCCGGCCTTCCGCCAGCCGCTTCGCCCGCGCCTCTTCGTGCGGGGCCCCCCACGGCAGCTTAATGTGGACGCCGCTGTCGGCCAGCAGATCGAGAAGCTCCTGCCAGCGGGTTTCCGGCCAGTGCTTATCGTCGCGGGTGGTAGCGTGCAGAAACACCAGATAGGGCGCGGCAGCGCTAGCCTCGTGCTGCAGGAAATGGCGCGCAATGGCGTAATCCCCCTGGGCCTGGGGTTTCGCGTAGCCAAGGCTTTTGGCGAACAGCTCACGGGTACGCTCCACCGCGTGCTGCTGTTTCGCGATATGGTGGCGGCGGTTGTAAAACAGGCTCGCCAGCGGCTCGCGGGCCGTTTGCCAGTCCATACCGTGCTTGACGCCGTGCGCCAGGCGAGTAACCAGCGCGGCGCTTTTCACCAGCCCCTGGGCGTCGATGATGGCGTCATACTTTACCGCCTGAACGGCCTCGCGAAAGGCTTGACGCTCGGCTTTGATCGGCGCGGAGAACCAGGCTTTGCGCCAGCGGCGGATCGCCACCGGGATCACCCGTTCGACGCTTTTATGCCAGGAGGGGATCTGCGCGAAACCCTCTTCAACCACCCAGTCGAAGCGGATGCCGGGGATAGCCTGCGCGGCGTCGGTTAGCGCGGGCAGCGTGTGCAGCACGTCGCCCATGGAGGAGGTTTTAACGATCAATACCCGCATCCGTTACGCTTCCTCGTGCTCGGTTTTTTCCGCTAACAGTTCGTTCAGCTCTTGCAGGACGCGTTCTGGGGTGATGTCGATCAGGCTCTGATGATAGCCTTCGGCGGCATCGCCTTTGCGCACCTTGTGGTAGCCGGTAATCAGACGGATAACCCGCGCTTTATGCGACAGCGGCGGGGTAAAGTCCGGACTGCTCGGGCCATACAGCGCCACCAGCGGGCGGTCCAGCGCTGCGGCGACGTGCATCAGCCCCGAATCGTTAGTCACTACAGCTTTACAGGCGGCGATCAGAATGACCGCCTGCTCCAGCTGGGTTTCACCCGCCAGATTACGGCACCAGGCCTGCTGCTCGCTGCTGAGGGCGGCGATGATCTCTTTGCCGGCCTCGTTATCTTTCGCCGAGCCGAATAACGCAATCTGATAGCCATCGTCGATAAGCTTTTTCGCCAGCGCAGCATAATGATAGTGCGGCCAGCGTTTGGCCGGGCCGAACTCCGCGCCGGGGCAGAAGCCGACGATCGGCCGATCGTTGGACAGGTTAAAGGCGCTGCAGGCCTGCGACTTTTCCCCTTCGTTGACCTGCAGCTGCGGCCACAGCAGCGGCTGCGGCAGATCTTTGGCGCAGCGCATCACGCCGTTGTCGTAGGCCAGCGCCACGTAGCGTTCCACCATCAGCGGCCAGGCGTCTTTGTCCAGCACCCGGGCGTCGTTGAGCAGTCCGTAGCGCATCTCGCCGCGCCAGCCGGTGCGCAGCGGGATATTGGCAAAGAAAGGGACTAATGCCGATTTAAACGAGTTCGGCAGCACGTAAGCGCGATCGTAGCGACGCTCGCGCAGGCTGTGGCCGAGCTTACGGCGTTCGCCGATAGCCAGCGCGCCGTGACCCAGCGGCATCGGGATCGCTTCGTTCACTTCCGGCATGCGCGAAAGCAACGGACGGCACCAGGCTGGCGCCATCACGTCGATAATCGCCTGGGGATAGCGCGCCCTGAGCGTACGATAAAGACTTTGCGACATCATCATGTCGCCCACCCAAGACGGGCCTACCACCAATATTTTCATGCTTGTTTCTTACGCGTCGCGGTTTAGCCAGGCCATATATTCCGTTACGCCTTCGGCAACGGTTTTGAACGGTTTGTCATAGCCCGCTTTGCGCAGGTTAGTCAGATCCGCCTGAGTGAACGCCTGGTAGCGGCCTTTCAGTTTGTCCGGGAACGGGATGTACTCGATGCTGCCTTTTTTGTGGTACGCCAGGGTCGCATCGGCGACGGCCTGGAAGGATTCCGCACGGCCGGTGCCGAGGTTAAAGATGCCGGAAACGCCGTTTTCCCAGAACCACAGGTTGACGTCAGCCACGTCGCCCACGTAGACGAAGTCGCGCTTGAAGCCGTCGCTGCCTTCAAACAGTTTCGGGCTTTCGCCATTATTCAGCTGGGTATTGAGGTGGAAAGCGACGCTCGCCATGCTGCCTTTGTGGCCTTCGCGCGGCCCGTAGACGTTAAAGTAGCGGAAGCCGACGATCTGCGAATTGGCTTCCGGCAGGATCTGGCGGACGTATTCGTCGAACAGGAATTTGGAGTAGCCGTAAACGTTCAGCGGCTGTTCGTACTCGCGGGACTCGATGAAGTCGCTGGTGCGTCCGCCATAGGTGGCCGCGGAGGAGGCGTACAGGAACGGGATTTCGCGCTCCAGGCAGTAGTGCAGCAGCTCTTTGGAGTACTGATAGTTGTTGTCCATCATGTACTTACCATCCCACTCGGTAGTGGAAGAGCACGCGCCTTCGTGGAAGATTGCTTCGATTTCACCGAACTCTTCACCCGCCATAATCTGGATCAGAAAGTCTTCTTTATCCATGTAGTCAGCGATGTTCAGGTCAACCAGGTTTACAAACTTGGTGCCGTCTTTCAGATTGTCGACAACCAGAATGTCGGTGATGCCTTTGTCATTCAGCGCTTTAACGATGTTGCTGCCGATAAAGCCTGCGCCGCCGGTAACGATGATCATAACTGTACCTTTGAAGTTGAGAGCCCGGAGACAATCCGGACATGAATGCTCTTATCATATCACCACATGAGCAAGCCTACAGCCATTCGCAGAATAAGGTGCTGGGCTGACGTGATTTATGCTGCAAATAATTCATTCAGGCCTGCATCATCTCGTATCAGCGTATAGCTTTGGGTAATATGTGCCAAATTTTGCCGAATCTGGAGAGTTGCAATGCGTGGTGATTTCTACAAACAGTTAACTAGCAATCTGGAGACCGCTCGGGCCGAAGGGTTGTTCAAAGAAGAGCGCATCATCACCTCGGCGCAGCAGGCGGACATTACCGTCGGCGACAGCCACGTGATTAACTTCTGCGCCAATAACTATCTGGGTCTGGCGAACCACCCGGAACTGATTGCCGCGGCGAAATCCGGCATGGACAGCCACGGTTTCGGGATGGCCTCGGTACGCTTCATCTGCGGCACCCAGGATACGCATAAGCAGCTGGAGAAGAAGCTGGCCGATTTCCTCGGTATGGAAGACGCGATCCTCTACTCCTCCTGCTTCGACGCCAACGGCGGCCTGTTTGAAACGCTGCTCGGCCCGGAAGACGCCATTATCTCCGACGCCCTGAACCATGCCTCGATCATCGACGGCGTGCGTCTGTGTAAAGCGAAGCGCTTCCGCTATGCCAACAACGATATGCAAGAGCTGGAGGCGCGTCTGAAAGAAGCTCGCGAGGCCGGCGCGCGTCACGTGCTGATCGCCACCGACGGCGTGTTCTCGATGGATGGCGTGATCGCCAACCTGCAAGGCGTTTGCGACCTGGCGGATAAATACGATGCGCTGGTGATGGTCGATGACTCCCACGCCGTCGGCTTCGTCGGCGAAAACGGCCGCGGCTCCCACGAATACTGCGATGTGATGGGGCGCGTCGATATCATCACCGGCACGCTGGGTAAAGCGCTGGGCGGCGCCTCCGGCGGCTACACCGCCGCGCGCAAAGAGGTGGTTGAGTGGCTGCGCCAGCGCTCCCGTCCGTATCTGTTCTCCAACTCTCTGGCGCCGGCCATCGTGGCCGCCTCCATCAAAGTGCTGGAGATGGTTGAAGAGGGGGCAGACCTGCGCGATCGCCTGTGGGCTAACGCGCGTCTGTTCCGCGAAAAAATGACCGCGGCAGGCTTCACGCTGGCCGGCGCCGACCACGCCATCATTCCGGTGATGCTGGGCGAGGCGGTGGTGGCGCAGAACTTTGCCCGCGAGCTGCAGAAAGAAGGGATCTATGTCACCGGCTTCTTCTATCCGGTGGTACCGAAAGGCCAGGCGCGTATTCGCACCCAGATGTCGGCGGCGCATACCCCTGAACAAATTGAGCGTGCGGTGGAAGCCTTTACCCGCATCGGCAAACAACTGGGCGTCATCGCCTAATAAGGGTATGAGATGAAAGCGTTATCCAAACTGAAAGCGGAAGAAGGCATCTGGATGACCGACGTACCGGAACCGGAAGTCGGCCATAACGATCTGCTGATTAAAATCCGCAAGACCGCCATTTGCGGGACCGACGTGCACATCTACAACTGGGATGAGTGGTCGCAGAAGACCATTCCGGTGCCGATGGTGGTCGGTCACGAATATGTCGGCGAAGTGGTGGGGATTGGTCAGGAAGTGCGCGGCTTTAAGATTGGCGACCGCGTCTCCGGCGAAGGGCATATCACCTGCGGCCACTGCCGTAACTGCCGCGCGGGCCGCACCCATCTGTGCCGCAACACCATCGGCGTGGGCGTCAACCGCCCGGGCTGCTTTGCTGAGTATCTGGTGATCCCGGCCTTTAACGCCTTTAAAATCCCCGACAATATCTCTGATGACCTGGCGTCTATCTTCGACCCGTTCGGCAACGCGGTGCACACCGCGCTCTCCTTCGATCTGGTCGGGGAAGACGTGCTGGTTTCCGGCGCCGGTCCGATCGGCGTGATGGCGGCGGCGGTAGCGAAACACGTCGGCGCGCGTAACGTGGTGATCACCGACGTCAACGAGTACCGTCTTGAGCTGGCGCGCAAAATGGGCGTTACCCGCGCGGTGAACGTGGCCAAAGAGAACCTTAATGACGTGATGGCCGAGCTGGGGATGACCGAAGGTTTCGATGTGGGTCTGGAGATGTCCGGCGCGCCGCCGGCGTTTCGCAGCATGCTGGATACCATGAACCACGGCGGCCGTATCGCGATGCTGGGTATCCCGCCGTCGGATATGTCCATCGACTGGACCAAGGTCATCTTCAAAGGGCTGTTTATCAAAGGTATCTATGGTCGCGAAATGTTCGAAACCTGGTACAAGATGGCGGCGCTGATCCAGTCTGGTCTGGATCTCTCACCGATCATCACCCACCGCTTCGGCATTGATGACTTCCAGAAAGGTTTTGACGCGATGCGCTCCGGCCAGTCCGGTAAAGTGGTTTTGAGCTGGGACTAACCCCCCATGCTGGCGTAAAAATCAGCAAAAAAGGCGCCTGCGGGCGCCTTAATTTAGATTTGGATAACATTTTTAGCCTGCTTAATATTAAGCGCACAATTTCTACATCGATTTTACGGTTATTCGCTTATACAGTGTGTTTAGTCGCAGTTTAACTTTGTAACTATCATGCTTAAACTCTCCGTATGCTTACTGACCTGTAACTCTGCGCGCCTGCTGATGGAGGTACTGCCGCCTCTGCTGAAGGTTGCCGATGAATGTATCGTCGTCGACTCCGGCAGTACCGACGAAACCGTCGCTATTTGCCAGCAGTTTGGTCTCACCGTCCATCACCATGCCTATAAAGCCCACGGCGCGCAGATGAACTATGCCATCGGGCTGGCCAGCCATGACTGGGTGCTGTGCATGGACAGCGACGAAATTCTTGATAATGACGTGGTGACGGCCATTCAGGCGCTAAAAGCGGGGGAGGAGCCTGACCCGACCTGCGCCTGGCGTCTGCCGCGCTACTGGTTTGTGCTAGGCAAACAGGTACGGACTATCTACCCCATTTCCTCACCGGATTATCCGGTGCGCCTCTTTAATCGCCAGCAGGCGCGGTTTAACGATCGGCCGGTGGATGACCAGGTGGTCGGACACGCGAGCTCCGTCAGGCTGCCGGGCTTCGTTCGCCACGATACCTTTTATTCGCTGCATGAAGTGTTTAATAAGCTGAACAGCTATACCACCCGGCTGGTGAAGTACCAGCAGATTAAACCTTCGCTGACGCGGGGGATCGTCAGCGCCATTGGCGCTTTCTTTAAGTGGTATCTGTTTAGCGGGGCGTGGCGCTATGGCAAGGTCGGCGTGGTGACCGGCCTGTACGCGACGTTTTACAGCTTTCTGAAATATTTTAAGGCGTGGTACGCCCACGAAGATAACCAGGCGCCCGTCGCGCAAAAGCGAACGGACCCCTGAGTAGTCTAGTTGCCGGGGTTGTCCCAGCCCTGCCATTTGAGGCGATAGTACTGGATCAGCGCGCTCTGGCTGATGCTATCGCTGAGGATAGTGAAGAAGCGACTGGCGTTCACAGGCTCCAGCGGGCGCTTCGGTTTGCAAGACTTCACGCCATGGAACGGATTACGCGGCTTCTGCTGCGTTTGTTGCGCGGGCGGCTGGGCGTAGTTTGGCGTCGAGTTGTCGACCTGCGGCTCGTTGAGCAGGCTGCTCGGGCGCACCAGCGTGATATCCGGCGGCAGGTTATAGACCATCTGCTGCAGCACCCGCACCGTCGTCGGATGCGGATGGCCAATGGCTATCGCCGAACCGTTGCGCCGCGCCAGGGCGATGGCGCGATTGAACTGGTTGCGGATATCGGCTTCATTCTGCGTATCGTCGAGAAACACTTTGCGCTTAATCACCTTCACGCCGGTACCCTGCGCGGCGCGCATGGCCTGGGTGTTGCCGATGGTGACGCTGTCGAGAAAATAGAGATTGTAGCGCTCCAGGGCCTGCATCACCTTCTGCATGCCAAACAGGTTGGAGGTCATCGCGCTGCCCATATGGTTATTCAGCCCGACGGCGTAAGGGACTTTGCCGTAAGCCTCGCGAATAATGCGCTCGATCTCCTCGCTGCTCATTTCGGGACGCAGGGTGTCTTTTTCCAGCGGCTGTTTGCTGAGCGGTGCCATTGGCAGGTGGATGAGCACTTCATGGCCCTGATTATGCGCTTTAGTGGCCATTTCCCGGGCGTGCGGCGCGTTCGGCAGCACGGCGACGGAGATAGTTGCCGGCAGCGCCAGCACCTGATTCTCGGTCTGCGGGCGGTAGCCAAAATCGTCAATAACGATGGAGAGTTTGCCAGCGAACGCTGGCGCCGCCAGAGCCAGCGAACCGGCTACGGCAAGAGCAATTGCGCGAAATTGAAGCAAAACTTATCTTCCCAACCACGGCTGTGGATTGACCGCCTGACCCTGGCGGCGAATTTCGAAATAGAGCGACGGACGGCCCTGACCGCCGCTGCTGCCTACGAGCGCGATAGGCTGGCCGGCACGCACCTGGGTACCAACGCTGACCAGCGCGCTTTGGTTATAGCCATACAGGCTCATGTCGCCTTTGCCATGTTCGACCACCACCACCAGACCATAGCCCTGCAGCCAGTCGGCCAGAATGACCCGACCATCGGCAATGGCTCTGACTTCGGTGCCTTCAGACGCGGCGATAACCATCCCTTTCCAACGTAGTTCACCTTGCAGCTGTTCGCCATATCGATGAAGGAGCGGACCGCGAACCGGCCAGAACGCCTGACCGCGCGGCGAGCCCAGCCCGCCGGTGCGTGACATCAGCGAACGCTCGCTTTCCGTTGGTTTATAGGTGGTGCCTTTGCGCGATGCTTCCTGCTGGCGGTCGCGCACCGCCTGCGCGTCGCGTGCTTCCCGATCGGCTCGGGCTTTGGCGGCAGCCTCCGCCTGGGCGATACGACCGCGTAGGCGCGATTCGTTAGCCCGCAATTCACTTAACTGTTGCTGACCTTGCTGAATGGAGGATTCCAGTCCGGAAAGGGTCTTTTTCCGTTCGTTACGCGCCTGCTCCAGCTTCGCCTGCTGGGCCTTTTGCTCGTAGACCAGCGTCTGCTGCTGGCTCTGCTTCTCTTCGAGCATCGACTTTTGCACCGCCATCTCTTCGCGCGTTTTCTTCAGTTCCGCGATAGTCTCCTGGCGGGCCTGGTTGAAATAGCTGAAATAGACCTGCATCCGCTGATTGCGCTGGCCCTCTTCACCGCTGAGCACCATCTGGATGCCGGTATGCGGCCCCTGGCGGAAAGCGGCATCGAGCTGCGCGGCGAGGTTCCGCTCCTGAGACGCGCGCTGGCGCTCCAGCTTCGCGAGAGCGGCGTTCATCTCGTCAATCTGCTTATTGAGCTGGTTCAGGCTATCCTGGGTTTCGCGCAGTTTGCGGGCCGCGGCGGCGATCGCCTCTTCCTGCGCTTTGAGCTGGGCGAGCAGGCTTGCGCGCTGCTGCTGCTGTTGCTTAATCGCCCGCTGCCTGGCGGCGATGTCGGCCTGGATGGACTTTAGCTGATCGCGATCGTCGGCATGCGCAGATGACGCGCACAGCAATACGCCAGCGCTGAGCGCGCTGGCGTAAAGGACGGATCGAACTGCCGCTGCGATCCATGTAGTTGAATACATCGCCTTTCCCCTCATGGGGAAGGATTATTCCACGATGAACAGCGGCTTGCCAGTCATCTCTTGCGGGATTTCCATTCCCATCAGCGACAGCATGGTCGGGGCGATGTCGGAAAGTTTGCCGCCGTTGACCGCTTTGACCGCTTTATTACCGACGTAGATCAGCGGAACCGGCAGATTGGTATGGGCGGTGTGCGCCTGGCCGGTGGCCGGGTCGCGCATCTGCTCGGCGTTGCCGTGGTCGGCGGTGATCAGCAGCTGGCCGCCAACGGATTCCACCGCCTGAGCCACCTGGTCGATGCAGCGATCCAGCGCTTCAACCGCTTTTACGGCAGCTTCCATCACCCCGGTATGGCCAACCATATCGCCGTTCGGGTAGTTACAGATGATGGTGTCGTATTTTCCGCCTTTGATGGCGGCGACCAGTTTCTCGGTCAGCTCGGCGGAGCTCATTTCCGGCTGCAGATCGTAGGTCGCCACTTTCGGCGAGTTAATCAGGATCCGCTCTTCGCCTTTAAACGGCTCTTCTACGCCGCCGTTGAAGAAGAAGGTGACGTGAGCGTATTTTTCAGTTTCGGAGATGCGCAGCTGGGTTTTATCGTGCTTCGCCATCCACTCGCCGAAGGTATTGGCCAGCGAGGCGGGCGGATAGGCGCAGGCGACTTTGATGTCGGCGGCGTATTCGGTGAGCATCACGAAATCGAGATTAACCACTTTCTTACGCGCAAAGCCGTCGAAGTCGGCGTTGACGAAGGCGCGGGTGATTTCACGCGCGCGGTCGGCACGGAAGTTCATGAAGATCAGCGCGTCGCCGTCTTCCATCGCGGCATCGGCCTGGCCGGCGGCGCGGATAACGGTGGCTTTCACGAATTCGTCGTTTTCGTCACGGGCGTAGGCGGCCTGCAGACCCGCGACGGCGGTATCGGCCTGGAATTCGCCTTTGGCCAGGGTCAGCAGATCATAAGCTTGTTCTACGCGATCCCAGCGGTTGTCGCGGTCCATGGCGTAATAGCGGCCGATGAGCGATGCGATGCGACCTTTGCCCAGCGCGGCAAATTTGGCTTCGAATGTCGCCAGCGTTTTTTCCGCACTGCGCGGCGGCGTATCACGGCCGTCGAGGAAGGCGTGCAGGTAGATCTTCTCAGCGCCGCGCTCTGCCGCCAGCTCCACCATCGCCATGATGTGATCTTCGTGGCTGTGGACGCCGCCTGGCGACATCAGGCCCATGATATGTACTGCTTTGCCGGCGGCAACCGCTTTATCGACCGCGGCGGTCAGTACCGGGTTGGCGAAGAAGGTGCGTTCTTTAATTTCCACATCGAGACGGGTCAGGTCCTGATAGACGATACGACCGGCGCCCAGGTTGACGTGGCCTACTTCGGAGTTCCCCATCTGACGGTCCGGCAGGCCGACTTCGAGGCCGGATGCATCGATCAGGGTATGTGGACGTTTGGCCCACAGCGCGTCCATTACCGGCGTTTTAGCGCTATAAATGGCGTTATCCTGTTGGTCTTCGCGATAGCCGTAGCCATCCAGAATCACCAGTACCATAGGTTTTTTAGAAACCGACATTGCGACAACCTCATGCTCAAAGACAGAAATTTTGCGTAATTTTACTACAGCTGAATCGTTTAAATCCCCGTGAAAGATCAAAGAAAGGGAGCGGCCGGGCCGCGCCGGGTCAGCGAGAGCGGCTTTTTTTCGCCACCGCCCGCAGAAAATACATTACATCGCGCTCACTGGCTGTAATTGCCGCAAGGCACAGGTATACTCCTTTCCTGGTTTTTTTCTCACTTAGTCGGGAGTTGTAACCCCCCATGCAAGAAATTATGCAATTCATCGGCCGTCACCCGGTCCTGAGCATCGCGTGGATCGCGCTGCTGGGTGCGGTAGTGTTCACCACCTTCAAGGGGCTGATGTCGAAAGTTAAAGTCATCACCCGTGGTGAAGCGACGCGTCTTATCAATAAAGAAGATGCGGTGGTGGTCGACCTGCGTCAGCGTGACGATTTCCGTAAAGGCCATATTGCCGGCGCTATTAACCTGCTGCCCAGCGATATCAAAGCCAATAACGTCGGCGAGTTGGAAAAACACAAATCGCAACCCATTATTGTGGTAGACGGTTCCGGCATGCAGGCGCAAGAGCCCGCCAGCGCGCTGAACAAAGCCGGGTTTGAAAAAGTCTTTGTACTGAAAGAGGGCATTGCTGGCTGGAGCGGCGAAAACCTCCCTCTGGTACGCGGCAAATAACTTACCTCGCGTGGTGATGCCGCCGCGTTTTCTCCTTCATGCCTGACGTGAAGGGAACACAGGCTGCGGCGTAAAACCCTCAGGGTAACAACAGGAGTGAAGTCATGGCCAATATTGAGATCTACACCAAAGCGACCTGCCCGTTCTGCATCCGCGCGAAAGCGCTGCTGAACAGCAAAGGCGTAACGTTCCATGAGTTGCCGATCGATGGCGATGCCGCGAAGCGTGAGGAGATGATCCAGCGCAGCGGACGGACGACGGTTCCGCAGATTTTTATTGATGCGCAGCACATTGGCGGCTGTGACGACTTGTATGCGCTTGATTCACGTGGTGGACTTGATCCCCTCTTGCGCTAATTTTTGCGCGCTTTCCCTGGCGGAAGCGCGTATTTAAGGACAACACGAAAGGGTTTTACTATGTCAGAACAAAACAGCACCGAAATGACCTTCCAGATCCAGCGTATCTATACCAAAGATATCTCTTTTGAAGCGCCGAACGCGCCGCAAGTTTTCCAGAAAGACTGGCAGCCGGAAGTTAAACTTGATCTGGATACCGCCTCCACCCAGCTGGCTGAAGGCGTTTATGAAGTGGTGCTGCGTGTGACCGTGACCGCTGCGCTGGGCGAAGAAACCGCGTTCCTCTGTGAAGTACAGCAGGGCGGTATTTTCTCCATTGACGGCATCGAAGGCACCCAGATGGCGCACTGCCTCGGCGCATACTGCCCGAACATTCTGTTCCCGTACGCGCGCGAGTGCATCACCAGCCTGGTTTCCCGCGGTACCTTCCCGCAACTTAACCTTGCGCCAGTGAACTTCGACGCGCTGTTCATGAACTATCTGCAGCAGCAGGCTGGCGAAGGTGCTGAACAACATCAGGATGCCTGATGAACGCACTTAATGCTGCAATGACTGTGATCGGTGCCGGCTCTTACGGCACCGCTCTTGCCATCACCCTGGCAAGAAATGGCCACCACGTTGTGCTGTGGGGCCATGACCCGAAACATATCGCGACGCTGCAACACGATCGCTGCAACGCCGCGTTCCTTCCCGATGTGCCTTTCCCGGATACGCTGCATCTTGAGAGCGACCTGGCCACCGCGCTGGCCGCCAGCCGCGACATCCTTGTCGTGGTGCCGAGCCATGTATTCGGTCAGGTGTTACGCCAGATTAAACCGCTGATGCGTTCCGACGCGCGGCTGGTGTGGGCCACCAAAGGCCTTGAGGCCGAAACCGGCCGTCTGCTGCAGGACGTGGCGCGTGAAGCGCTGGGCGATGATATTCCGCTGGCGGTGATCTCGGGGCCAACCTTCGCCAAAGAGCTGGCCGCCGGCCTGCCGACGGCGATTTCGCTGGCGGCCACGGATCCGCATTTTGCGGAGGACCTTCAGCGCCTACTGCACTGCGGCAAAAGCTTCCGCGTCTACATCAACCCGGACTTTATCGGCGTGCAGCTCGGCGGCGCGGTGAAAAACGTCATTGCCATCGGGGCAGGTATGTCGGACGGCATCGGCTTCGGCGCCAATGCGCGTACGGCGCTGATTACCCGTGGGCTGGTGGAAATGTCCCGCCTCGGCGCGGCGCTGGGCGCCGATCCGGAAACCTTTATGGGCATGGCCGGCCTCGGTGACCTGGTGCTCACCTGCACCGACAACCAGTCCCGTAACCGTCGCTTCGGCATGATGCTCGGCCAGGGTATGGACGTGCAGAGCGCCCAGGACAAGATTGGCCAGGTGGTTGAAGGCTACCGCAATACCAAGGAAGTTCGCGTTCTGGCACAGCGTTTAGGTGTCGAAATGCCAATAACCGAGGAAATTTATCAGGTATTGTATTGCGGAAAAATTGCGCGCGAGGCAGCATTGACCTTATTGGGTCGCGCCCGCAAGGACGAGCGCAGCAGCAATTAGCTTTCCTTTGTCACCTGAATGACCCTGCCAGCGCAGAACTGGCAGGTCATTACTATATCGCCTGGAGTATGCAATGCCGTGTGAAGAACTGGATATCGTCTGGAATAATATTAAAGCCGAAGCCCGGGCTTTGGCTGACTGTGAGCCGATGCTCGCCAGTTTTTACCACGCAACGCTACTCAAGCATGAAAATCTCGGCAGCGCGCTGAGCTATATGCTGGCCAACAAGCTGGCTTCCCCGATTATGCCGGCGATCGCCATTCGCGAAGTGGTGGAAGAGGCCTACGCCGCCGATCCGGAAATGATCGCCTCCGCCGCCTGCGATATTCAGGCGGTGCGCACGCGCGACCCGGCGGTGGATAAATACTCCACGCCGTTGCTCTATCTGAAGGGTTTCCATGCCCTGCAGGCCTATCGTATCGGCCACTGGCTGTGGACTCAGGGGCGACGCGCGCTGGCGATTTTCCTGCAAAATCAAGTCTCCGTCTCTTTCCAGGTGGATATCCACCCGGCGGCGAAAATCGGCCGCGGGATCATGCTCGACCATGCCACCGGCATTGTGGTCGGCGAAACGGCGGTGATTGAAGATGACGTCTCTATTCTGCAGTCGGTCACCCTCGGCGGGACCGGTAAAACCAGCGGCGACCGTCATCCGAAAATTCGCGAAGGCGTAATGATTGGCGCCGGGGCGAAGATCCTCGGCAATATTGAAGTCGGGCGTGGCGCGAAGATTGGCGCCGGTTCGGTGGTATTGCAGCCGGTTCCGCCGCACACCACCGCGGCGGGCGTACCGGCGCGTATCGTCGGCAAGCCGGAGAGCGACAAGCCGGCGATGGATATGGATCAGCATTTCAACGGCATCCACCACACCTTCGAGTACGGCGACGGGATTTGATGTATTGCCCTGCTAAGCACAGAAATGTAGCCCGGATAAGGCGCAACGCGCCGTAATCCGGGAACCGCTCAGGTTAGCTGCGCAAGACCGCGCCAGGATACCCCAGCTGGCGCCAGGCTTCATACACCACCACCGACACCGCGTTTGACAGGTTCATACTGCGGCTGTCCGGCATCATCGGAATACGGATTTTCTGCTCCGGCGGCAGGGCATCGAGGATGCTGGCCGGCAGACCGCGGGTTTCCGGGCCAAACATCAAGAAATCGCCGTCCTGATAGCTCACTGCGCTGTGCGCAGGCGTGCCTTTGGTGGTCAGGGCGAACAGACGCTGCGGCTGCGCGCTGGCGACAAACGCCGCGTAATCCGCATGGCGCTGCACGGCAGTGAACTCGTGATAGTCCAGTCCGGCGCGTCTCAGGCGTTTATCGTCCCAGGTGAAGCCCATCGGCTCAATGATATGCAGACTGAAGCCCGTGTTGGCGCACAGGCGGATAATATTCCCGGTGTTCGGCGGGATCTCTGGTTCGAATAACACGATGTTCAGCATACTGCCCCCTTAATTGCGGGGGGCAGAATAGCAGATATTTGGCGAACCCTCACCCTGAGGGAGAGGGGCGGCGTAAGGGAAAACGTGGAGAATTACGCGGCGTTATTCTGCTTCAGCGCATCGAAGGTCTGCAGCGCTTCGGCGTTCTGCACCAGCGAATCACGGCTGATTTCACGGATACTTTTCGCCCCGGTGAGGGTCATCGCCACTTTCATCTCTTTCTCGATGAGGTTCAGCAGATTCGCCACGCCCTGCTTACCGTGGGTCGCCAGGGCGTACAGGTAAGCGCGGCCCAGTAGCACGCTGTCGGCGCCCAGAGCGATCATCCGCACCACGTCGAGCCCGTTACGGATGCCGCTGTCGGCGAGAATAGTGATGTCGCCTTTCACCGCGTCGGCAATTGCCGGCAGGGCGCGGGCCGAGGAGAGCACGCCATCGAGCTGGCGGCCGCCGTGGTTGGAGACGACAATGCCGTCAGCGCCGAAGCGCACCGCATCGCGGGCGTCCTCCGGATCGAGGATCCCTTTGATCACCATCGGACCGTCCCAGAAATCGCGGATCCACTCCAGGTCTTTCCATGAAATCGACGGATCGAAGTTATTCGCCAGCCAGCCGATGTAATCCTCAAGCCCGGTCGGTTTGCCGAGATAGGCGGAGATATTGCCCAGATCGTGCGGGCGACCGTTAAGGCCGACGTCCCACGCCCACTGCGGATGGGTGACGGCCTGCCAGTAGCGGCGCAGGGCGGCGTTCGGGCCACTCATGCCGGAATGGGCGTCGCGGTAGCGGGCGCCGGGAGTCGGCATATCGACGGTAAAGACCAGCGTCGAGCAGCCGGCGGCTTTGGCGCGCTCCAGCGCATTGCGCATAAAGCCGCGGTCGCGCAGGACATACAGCTGGAACCACATCGGGCGCTTGATGGTCGGGGCGACCTCTTCGATCGGGCAGACGGAAACGGTAGAGAGGGTGAACGGAATGCCTTTGTCGTCCGCCGCGCCGGCGGCCTGCACTTCGCCGCGGCGGGCGTACATCCCGCACAGCCCGACCGGCGCCAACGCCGTCGGCATCGCCAGCTTCTCGTTGAATAACGTCGTTTCCAGACTCAGGTCCGACATATTGCGCAAAATACGCTGGCGCAAGGCTACATCGGAAAGGTCCTCGACGTTGCGGCGCAGGGTATGTTCGGCGTAGGCGCCGCCGTCAATATAGTGGAACAGAAACGGCGGCAGGATACGCTGTGCGGCGGCGCGATAGTCGCTGGCGGCGGAAATAATCATCACGAGTTCTCCCTGGAATTTTCATTGTGGTCACCGGGCAGGCGGGTAATTCGCGCCTGGCGGGCCTGGTCTTCATCAAAACGTTTGATGGTGGCGTGGACAAAGCCTAAGTGGCCCATCATCGCCTGGCGCGCCGCCTCGGCGTCGCCGGCGACAATCGCCTCCATGACGGCCTGGTGCTGTTCGGTCAGGCGGGCAAACACCGGCGGCACCTGATACATGCGCTGGCGGCTCTGCTTAACGGAGGAGTGCAGCAGGTCGAAAAAGCCGCGCATGGTTTGCAGGAGCACCACGTTATGCGAGGCTTCGGCGATCGCCAGGTGAAAGCGGACATCCGCCTGCGAGGCGATATCCGGGTCTTCACTCTGGGTCGCTTCAAAGCACAGACGAATTTTTTCTTTATCGGCGTCGGTGGCGCGCATCGCCGCGTGCCACGCGGTGCTGGCTTCGATGGCGTGGCGAGCTTCGAGGATATCGAAGCTGTAGTCCGGGTCATCGGCCAGCAGCGTCTTCAGCGGCTGGACGATGTTTTGCTCTGACCACGGCTCATGCTGAAAGCGGACGAAGGTGCCGCCGCCGCGACGGCTCAACAGCACCCCTTCATTGACCAGCATCGCCAGCGCTTCGCGCAGGGAATTGCGTGAGACGCCGAGCTGGGCGGCGAGCTGGCGCTCGGCGGGCAGTCGCATGCCCGCCTCCAGCTGTTGTTCTTCAATCAGCGCCCGGACGCGACGCGCCACGTCGTCGGCCAGGCGTTTAGGCATCACTATCACGGGATCATCCAGGTTAAAACGTAGGCCTGCAGCGTGGTGATCAGCCCCACCATGCAGGTGAAGATCAGGCTATGTTTGACGGTAAAGCGGAACAGATCCGACTCTTTGCCCACCAGGCCTACCGCGGCGCAGGCGATGGCGATCGACTGCGGGGAAATCATCTTGCCGGTAACGCCGCCGGTGGTATTAGCCGCGACCAGCAGAATATCGGAGACGCCAATCTGCTGCGCCGCCGTTGCCTGCAGCGCGGCGAACAGGGCGTTAGACGAGGTGTCCGAACCGGTCAGGAATACCCCCAGCCAGCCAAGGAACGGCGAGAAGAAGGTAAACGCGTGGCCGGTATGGGCCAGCGCCAGGGCCAGGGTCGACGACAGCCCGGAATAGTTAGAGATAAAGGCGAACGCCAGCACCATGCCGATAGAGTAGATCGGCAGCGCCAGATCCTTCAGCGTCCCGGCGAAGGTGGTCAGCGCATCTTTCGGCTTCATGCGCAGCCAGACGATGGACAGCAGGGCGGCGAACAGAATGGCGGTGCCAGTTGCCGACAGCCAGTCGAATTTATATACCGCGGCGTAGGGCGTTGCGGCGCTAACCACCGGCGGCATACGGGCAACCATTTTGTCGAGGAATGGTACCGAAATATTGATAACGAAGTCATACATCGCGCCGCCAGGAGCGAACAGCGCTTTGAATGGCGGCACGCTCCACAGGGTCACGGTGGCGGTCAGGAACAGGAACGGCGACCAGGCGCGGATCACTTGTCCCGCCGTGTAGCGTGTGCGGGCCAGCGTCATATCCACCTGCGAGGCGCCGAGATCGCCGAAGCGGAAGATGCGTACCGGATGCCAGCGTTTGAGGAACAGGGTCAGACAGACCAGGGAGACCAGCGACGAGATGATATCCGGCAGCTCCGGGCCAAGGAAGTTAGAGCTGAGGTACTGGGCAATAGCGAACGAACCGCCTGCGACTATCACCGCCGGCCAGGTCTCTTTAATGCCGCGCCAGCCATCCATAATCGCCATGATCCAGAACAGCACGATAATGGTCAGGAACGGCAGCTGGCGGCCCACCATCTGGCCGATGGCGAAGCTATCGATACCGGTCACCTGGCCGGCGACCAGAATCGGGATGCCCATCGCACCGAAGGCCACCGGCGCGGTGTTGACGATCAGGCACAGGCCAGCCGCATACAGCGGGTTAAACCCGAGACCAACCAGCAGCGCGGCGGTAATCGCCACCGGTGCGCCGAAACCCGCCGCCCCTTCGAGAAAGGCGCCGAACGAGAAGCCGACGATCAGCATCTGCAGGCGCTGGTCCGGCGTAATCGACAGAATCGATGAGCGGATGATGTCGAACTGTCCGGTCTTCACCGAGATTTTATAGACGAAGACCGCGGCGATAATAATCCACGCGATAGGCCACAGGCCGTAGAAGAAGCCGTAGACCACCGAGGCTAAGGCGCGGTCCACCGGCATTTTATAGAACAGTAAGGCAACGACCAGCGCGATTGCGACGGTCCAGGTGGCAGCGATGTAGCCTTTCAGTTTGAGCTTAATCAGCGCAAAAAAGAAAAACAGAATCGGTAGCGATGCGATAAGACTGGATAGCCAGATATTACCGGCGGGATCGTAGTTTTGTTGCCAGAGATTCATGCAGGGTCTCCATCGGGCCGCCAGGAGAGGAGGGCTGAGTCTGCGCTCATTGCCGATCCCATCGAAGGTAAAATTGGCCCGGCCAATTAAGGGTATCAGGGTTGATGACAACGAATGGTTAATCAGATGTTGCTCACAAGCAACGGGTTTGTGATGGGTTTTGACGGATTTGTGAACTGCAAGGGGGTGGATGAAATTATTGGTTGGACCAATCGACCCGGCTGAAGGTAAAAATGTGGGGGAGTGAAGACAGAATAGCCCTCTCCGTACGGAGAGGGCTGGGGATCAAAATTCGCTGCGGGCGAAACCGGTCATCTCTTTCAGACCCATTTCCCGGCCCAGGGCGGTCATCGGATGGACAACCACCAGGCCGCGAACGCTTTTCTTCAGCTTGCCCATATCGGCCTGCTCTTTTTTGGTAATCGCGCGGCGAAACGGCAGGCTCATCAGCTTCTGCGCCTCTTTGCTCAGCTTCTGGCTCTGGACGGAACGCAGACGTTCAATCTCCGTTTCCAGAGTGGCTTTTTCTTTTTCCAGTTCAGCGTATTTATCGGCGGCTTCCACCAGCGACAGCTCGGCCTGCTGGTGGCGGATGGCGTCGAGACGATCGCTCAGACGCTTGATTTCATTCTTTTCGACTTCTTTCATGGTGATTTGATCTGTTAATAAAGGGGCTTCATTCGCCTATAGTATGTGCCGTGACCGCTATTGTTGATAGCTATTTATCAAAAATTCGCCGTTTGTCGCCCGCGGAATGCAATATCATTTATCGCTAATAATTTGAATTTTATTAATATTCCGCCTAATACCCGTTCTAATTTCATTTCTGTGAAGCCTGTCGGCAGATAAGCACGTTTTCCTTAACCCACGCCGGTGAATTGGCTAATGCTTAATCAGATTATTCCCAAAAGGAGGACGTGATGGCAAAGATCGGCGACGGCGTACCACGTTTAATCGACAAAGCGGTTGATTTTATGGCTTCCAGTCAGGCGTTTATGGAGTATTTGAAAAAGTCTCCGCGTCTGCAGCATGTACCGCGAGACATTCCTCAGGATAAGGAAGCGTTGTTCCTGCAGCGTCTGGAATATTATCGTCAGCTTTACCGGCCGACCTGCGACCAGACGGAACCGGAATCAGAGCGTTGATTTCTGAAAGGCTTTTTTTAAGCTGATTCGTGAAATCAGCTCAGTCAGGGACAGCACCATCGTTGAGCGCACCATCTGCTGGTAACGCAGTTTCTGCATTGCCAGCAGTTCGGCATCGCTGTCATCAAATTGCGGCGTTGGCGGCAGGGCGGCGACGCAGTGCAGCTCGCCGAACGGACCGATAATTTCGTCGTCGGTAAAGCTGTACTCATTGCCGTCGTGGTTAAGCTCTTCGCGCAGGGCCATCAGCAGCTCGGCGTCTTCATATTCGGCACGACTTATCACCCCAAGGCCATAAATCAGCTTCAGGCGTACAGAGAGATCGCCGAGCGGCCCGCTGCCCTCCAGCAAGGGCTCGACGGCGTATTTCACCGCGTAGTCGTCTTTACGGAACACCTGAAGCACCAGAATATTGACCGCTTCCGTTAACAGCTCGACGGTGGCGATCAGGAAGCTTCGTACGGTTTTGCCAGCATTCAGACGCTCAAGCACACGGTTTTCAAATGCTTGTGTTTCTTCCATCATTGCCTGCATATCTGACAGGAGTCGTAATGGGCGCGACGTCGGCCGCGCCAGGTTGTGCATCATTTTTCCGCGTTGTAGTCGTTAACGGCCTCCGCGACGACATCACTTGCGGCATCCAGGCCGGAAATCTGCGCCAGCGCGGCCTGCGGCCCCTTGTCGGCGATCAGTGCCGCCAGCTCCTGCGCCTGCGGATCGTCTTCGCTACGGAAATGCATCGCCGCCGCAATCCCTTTCACCAGGTTGCGGTGCGGCAGCCCGTATTCCAGTGTACCCAGCAGCGGCTTAATTAAACGGTCGCCAGCGCTCAGTTTGCGCAGCGGCTGACGGCCAACGCGCTCAACATCGTCTTTCAGGTACGGGTTCTCGAAACGGCCAAGTATTTTCTGGATATAAGCCGCGTGCTTCTGCGGGTCAAAGGCGTAACGTTTGATCAGCACCGCGCCGCTCTCTTCCATCGCGCCCTGCACGACGGCACGAATTTTCTTGTCGAGGATCGCGTCGCGAATCGTCTGATGGCCCGCCAGTTTTCCGAGGTAGGCGGTTATAGCATGCCCGGTGTTCAAGGTGAAGAGCTTGCGTTCGACAAATGCCATCAGGTTATCAGTTAATTCCATCCCCGGGATAGTCGGCAGCGCGCCCTTGAACTGAGTCTTATCGACAATCCATTCGCTAAAGGTTTCCACGGTGACTTCCAGCGGGTCATGAGTGGCGGAAGCCGATGGCGGCACAATACGGTCAACGGCAGAGTCGACAAAGCCGATATGCGCTTCCACCCACGCTTTATCTTCTTCCGCCAGCGCGTTAAACACGTGGCCTTTTAACTGCGTGGTGCCGCGCACCATATTTTCGCAGGCGATGATGTTCAGCGGGCGTTCGGTGCCCTGCGCTTTGCGCTGCGCCAGCCCTTTGGCGATCGCTGGCGCGATGCGCTCGAGCACGACGGGACCGACGGCGGTGGTGACCAGATCCACCTCAGCGATCAGGTCCACAACCTCATCGCCGATGCTGCTGACGGCATTGACGCCGGAGACGGTGTCCACCTGCTCATTCTCACCGACGACGTGAACCTGATAGCTATGACGGGCATTCAGGGCATCAAGTACGGTCTGATTGACATCGGCAAACGTCAGTTCGATGCCCGCGTCGGCCAGCAATTTACCGATAAAGCCACGTCCGATATTACCTGCGCCAAAATGTAATGCTTTCATAGTATTAACCTTCAATTAATGTTTTCACCTGAGAGGGCTGGGGTGAGGCCTTTCCCCTCACCCCAACCCTCTCCCAAAGGAGAGGGTTGGATAGCGCTGATTATTTATTTAACAGTGCCAGAACTTCGTCGACGCTGGTGGTTTTCGCCAGGCGCTCAATCACGGTTTCGTCATCCAGGGCGTTAGTCAGACTGGTGATAACCTGAATGTGCTCGTTATTACGAGCGGCGATGCCGATGACCAGACGCGCGACTTCATCTTCTTCTTCACCGAAGCGCACGCCTTCCGGGTACTGGCAGAAGACGACGCCGGTTTTCAGCACGCGGTCCTTCGCTTCGATGGTGCCGTGCGGTACCGCGATGGACTCGCCGAGATAGGTCGAGGTCAGTTTTTCGCGATCCAGCATCGCCTGCACATATTCCGGCTCGACGTAGCCGCCTTTCACCAGCTGCTCACCGGCGAAGCGAATGGCTTCTTCTTTGGTGGCTGCTTTGCGACCGAGGAAGATGTTATCCGCGCCCAGCTGGAACAGGTTGTTGTTAGTATCGTCAAAGCTGTCTTTCAGGCTATCGGTGACTTTGACTTCGTTGTCGATGTGGCGCTGGGCCGCGACCAGGCGCTCGGTCAGGCTGGTGTACAGACCGCTGTCGAGGAAGTTGGTCAGCGAAATATGCTGCGCCTGCGGTACCTGGCGCATGGCGCGCTCGGTAAGGTCGCGGTGGGTGATGACCAGGTCAACATCCGGCGGCAGGTTATTGATTGCGCTGTTGGTGACCGAGATGTTGCTCAACCCGGCATCCTGCACTTTCTTGCGCAGTACCCCGGCGCCCATGGCGCTGGAACCCATCCCGGCGTCGCAGGCGACGATGATTTTACGCACATGGCTCAGGTCGTTGGTGACATTGCCGGCCGCCAGCGGGCTGGCGCCTTTGGATTCCGCTTTCATGTCATGCATACGACGCGTTGCGGCTTCGATATCGTCTTCTTCTTTGACTTTGCTGGTCTTGAGCAGAACCGCAGAGACCACGAAGGAGACCGCCATCGCTGCGATAATCGCGGCGATGTTAGCGAAGTAGGCGCCTTTCGGCGTCATCGCCAGTACCGCCAGGATAGAGCCTGGGGAAGCCGGGGAAACCAGACCGCCATTGAGGATAGTCAGGGTGAAGACACCGGTCATCCCGCCGAGGATAACGGCCAGGATCAGGCGCGGGTTCATCAGTACGTACGGGAAGTAGATTTCATGGATACCACCCAGGAAGTGGATGATAGCCGCCCCGCCTGCAGACTGTTTTGCGCTGCCGCGGCCAAAGAACATGTACGCCAGCAGAACGCCCATCCCTGGACCCGGGTTAGCTTCAATCAGGAAGAAGATGGATTTACCCAGCTCGTGGGACTGCTGAATACCCAGCGGCGAGAAGATACCGTGGTTGATGGCGTTGTTAAGGAACAGGATTTTTGCCGGTTCGACGAAGATAGACGCCAGCGGCAGCATGTCGTGCGCCACCATAAAGTTAACGCCAGCCGCCAGAATTTTCGACAGAACTTCGACCGCCGGGCCGATGCCGAGGAAGGCCAGAATGGCGAGGATCATCCCGATGATGCCGGCGGAGAAGTTATTCACCAGCATTTCAAAACCGGATTTGATCTTACCGTCTACCCAGTTATCGAATTTCTTGATGCAGTAGCCGCCCAGCGGGCCGGCAATCATGGAGCCGAGGAACATCGGCATATCCGCGCCGACGATAACGCCCATGGTGGTGATCGCCCCGACCACGCCGCCACGTTCGCCGCCGACTAATTTACCGCCGGTGTAACCGATCAGCAGCGGCAGCAGGTAGGTGATCATCGGACCGACCAGCTTCGCCAGCGTTTCGTTTGGCAACCACCCTGTCGGAATGAAAAGCGCGGTGATGATACCCCACGCGATAAACGCGCCGATATTCGGCATCACCATATTGCTGAGGAAACGACCAAAGCTTTGCACTTTGATCTTGATATCGGATGACATAAAACACCCCTTCTTCTGTTTTGCGTAGCGCGCAGGCTTAAAGCCCGAGGTTTGTTGTTAATGTGGCGGCAGAGGTAGCCGGGCCCTGATTGATAGTGCGAAATCTGGCACTGAATCGTTTAGCTGTCCAGCCAGCGCCCTTTTATGTGATTTGGATCACATGAATATAGGGGGCTAAGAGGGTTTTGTAGTGATGATGATCACAAAATTACTGTGTAAAAAAACAACACAGCGCCTTTTTAGCCGCTGATTCGCCTTTTTGTGTGATATTTGTCACATTTTTGTTTCGTGTTTTTGTTGTTTGTTTGTGATTTTGATCACAAAGAATTTCGCGAGGGGTTTACGCCGCTGTGATCTCGGCCCGGTTTTGCTTCCACGCCGGGATGACCCTGTAACTAAGCAACCTTAATTGCCGAATAACTTTTTTACGCCGGATGGCATAAATGAAAGGCGTGAATTATCCTCAAAATAGCGGGGCGAATATTAGTATATTGTGAATAAAATCATATAAATAATCCCGTAAAGCCGAACCGATAGAGCCACTCAGCGCGTCGAGAAAGGCGAGGCGCTATTTACGATTGACCCGGCGTCCAATCAGGCGCGAGTCGACCGCCTGCAGGCCAACCTGGTAACGACGCTGTACTGTATTAACGTCCCCAAGCCGCAGCTCTCTGAGGCCCAGGCCAATACCACCCGCGTGTCGACGGAACGCGATCGCTTGAACAAGGGCTATCAGCATTACCCGATGGTATCTACGCGCAGGTGGCGCTCTACTCCGACCATTTCACCCACGTCTCGGTGATGCGTAAAGTGCTGCTGCGGATGACCAGCTGGATGCACTACCTCTATCTCGATCATTAATGCGATCGGCGGCAGGTTGAGCCGGACGCTCACCTGCCTTTTGTCCTGCCCTGAGCCATACTCATATCTTTGTTGGCGATAATTTGTTGGCGATAAGGAGCAGGCTATGAAACTGATCGGCAGCTACACCAGTCCCTTTGTGCGCAAAATATCGGTGATCCTGCTGGAAAAGCGCATCCCTTTTGAGTTTGTCAACGAATCCCCCTACAGCGAAAGCAACGGTGTGGCGCGCTATAACCCGCTGGGCAAGGTACCAGCGCTGGTGACGGACGACGGTGAGTGCTGGTTTGACTCCCCGGTCATCGCCCAGTATCTGGAGCTGCTGGGCGTGGCGCCGCCGATGATCCCCGCCGACCCCAGAGCCGCTCTCAGGATGCGCCAGCTAGAGGCGCTGGCGGATGGCGTGATGGAGGCCGCCCAGGCGCTGGTGCGTGAAAAGGCTCGCCCGGGCGCGCAACAGTCAGAGCAAGAACTGCTCCGCCAGCGGGAGAAAGTGGCTCGCGGTCTCGACAGGCTGGAAGCCTGCGCGGCAGACGGAACGCTGCGCGGCGACGAGGTTAATCTGGCGACCATTTCCACGGCCTGCGCCATTGCTTATCTGAACTTTCGCCGGGTCGCGCCCGGCTGGTGCGCCACCCGGCCGCAGCTGGTGAAGCTGGTGGATGCGTTGTTCCAGCGCGCCAGCTTTGCGCGCACTGAACCGCCGCGGACTTGACCCAGGCAGGTAACAGTTTGCGCAAGGAGGCGTTACAATCGCCGCTGATTGTTGACTCCCTCTCCCGTCGGGAGGGGGGAAAATAACTTACCGCCAGGCCCATTCATGACTACCGAAATTCGTGCGCTTTATACCCGGCTTCCGGCCATTGACCGCTTACTACGCGACCCCGCTTTTTCTCCCCTGCTGGCGCAGCACGGCCATTCGCAGGTGGTGGCGCAGCTGCGCCAGATGCTGGATGAGGCGCGGGAGCAAATCCGCCAGTATCAGACACTGCCGGACTGGAGCCATGACTGGCCGAGCGCCTGCGCGCAGCGGCTCACCGCCGGCCGGCAGAGCGCCCTGCGTCCGGTGTTTAATCTCACCGGTACGGTATTGCATACCAATCTGGGGCGCGCCATTCAGGCGGAGTCGGCCGTGGAGGCGGTCGCCAGCGCGATGCGCGCGCCGGTGACGCTCGAATATGATCTCGACGACGCCGGGCGCGGCCATCGCGATCGCGCCATTGCCGATCTGCTGTGCCAGATCACCGGCGCGGAAGACGCCTGTATCGTGAACAACAACGCGGCGGCCGTTCTGCTGATGCTGGCGGCCACCGCCAGCGGTCGCGAAGTGGTGGTCTCTCGCGGCGAACTGGTGGAGATCGGCGGGGCATTTCGCATCCCCGACGTGATGCGCCAGGCGGGTTGCCAGCTGCAAGAAGTGGGTACCACCAACCGCACCCATGCCAAAGATTATCGCCAGGCGGTGAATGACAATACCGCGCTGCTGATGAAGGTCCACACCAGCAACTACAGTATTGAGGGCTTTACCAAAGCCGTCGACGAAGCGGAGCTGGCGGCCATTGGTCGCGAACTGGATGTTCCGGTGGTAGCCGACCTGGGCAGCGGGTCGCTGGTGGATCTCAGTCAGTATGGCCTGCCAAAGGAGCCGATGCCGCAGGAGATGATCGCCGCCGGGGTGAGCCTGGTCAGTTTCTCCGGCGACAAGCTGCTCGGTGGCCCGCAGGCCGGGATTATCGTCGGCAAACGCGCGCTGATTGCCCAGCTGCAAAGCCATCCGCTGAAGCGGGCGCTGCGCGCCGATAAAATGACCCTCGCGGCGCTGGAGGCTACGCTGCGCCTCTATCAGCACCCGGAGGCGCTGAGGGAGAAATTGCCGACGCTGCGCCTGCTCACCCGTCCGGCGGAGGAGATCCGCCGGCTGGCTGAACGCCTGCAGCCTGACCTGGCGGCACACTATGCTGATTTTGCCGTCAGCGTGGCAGCCTGCCAGTCGCAGATTGGCAGCGGCTCGTTACCCGTCGACCGCCTGCCCAGCGCGGCGTTGACCTTTACCCCGCATGACGGCCGCGGTAGCCGGCTGGAGGCGCTGGCGGCCCGCTGGCGCGCGCTGCCGTGTCCGGTGATTGGCCGCATTTATGACGGTCGGCTCTGGCTGGACCTGCGCTGTCTGGAAGATGAAACCCGCTTTATGGAGATGTTGTTACGATGATTATTGCCACCGCTGGACATGTTGACCACGGCAAAACGACGCTGCTGCAGGCGATAACCGGCGTGAATGCCGATCGTTTGCCGGAAGAGAAAGCGCGGGGAATGACGATCGATCTCGGCTATGCCTACTGGCCGCAGCCGGACGGGCGGGTGCTGGGATTTATTGACGTTCCCGGGCACGAAAAGTTTTTGTCCAACATGCTGGCGGGGGTGGGGGGTATTGACCATGCGCTGCTGGTGGCGGCCTGCGATGACGGGGTGATGGCGCAAACCCGCGAACACCTGGCGATCCTGCAGTTGACCGGAAAGCCGACGCTGACCGTGGCGCTGACCAAAACGGACCGCGTGGCGGCCGCCAGGGTGGCGGAGGTTCAGGCTGAGGTCGAGCAGACCCTGGGCGAGCTGGGCTTTGACGCCGTCGCTTTCTTTCCCACCGCGGCGGCGGAAAACATCGGTATTGCGGAACTGCGCAGCCATCTGCTGCAGCTTGCGGAGCGCCCCCGCCCGCAGCAGCAGCGGTTTCGCCTGGCGCTGGATCGCGCTTTTACCGTCAAAGGCGCGGGGCTGGTGGTCACCGGGACGGCGCTCTCCGGCGAAGTACAGGTCGGGGATACCCTGTGGCTTACCGGCGTCAACACGCCGATGCGCGTCCGCGGCCTGCATGCCCAGAATCAAGCGGTTGAGCAGGCGCACGCCGGGCAGCGCATTGCGCTGAATATTGTCGGCGATGCGCAAAAAGAGGCAGTGCACCGCGGCGACTGGCTGCTCTCCTCACCACCGCCGGAGCCAGCAGAACGGGTGATTGTCGAGCTGCAGTGCCATACGCCGCTCAGCCAGTGGCAGCCGCTGCATATTCACCATGCTGCCAGCCACATTACCGGCCGGGTGTCGCTTCTTGAGGGCAACCTGGCGGAGCTGGTGCTGGATACTCCGCTGTGGCTGGCGGATAACGACCGGCTGGTGCTCCGCGATATCTCCGCTCGCTTGACGCTGGCGGGCGCACGGGTGGTGACGCTGGATCCTCCGCGTCGCGGCAAACGTAAACCGGAATATCTGCAGTGGCTGCACGCCCTGGCAGCGGTCGGCGCTGACGATGCGCAGGCGCTGGAGCTGCATCTGCAGCGGGATGCCGTCCGGCTTGAGCACTTCGCCTGGGCGCGGCAGCTCAGCGAAGCCGGAATGGCGGCCCTGATCCAGCGACCGGACTATCTGCAGGCCGGACAGCGCCTGCTTAGCGCGCCGCTTGCCGCCCGCTGGCAGCGAAAATTGCTGGATGCCCTTGCGCGCTACCATGAGCAGCATCGAGACGAGCCGGGCCCTGGCCGGGAGCGCCTGCGCCGCATCGCGCTGCCGATGGAAGATGAAGCGCTGGTGCTGCTGCTGATTGAGCAGATGCGCGAGAGCGGCTTAGTCCACAGCCATCACGGCTGGCTGCATTTGCCGGAGCATAAAGCCGGGTTTACCGACGAGCAGCAGGCGGTCTGGCAGAAGGTGGAGACTCTGTTCGGCGACGATCCGTGGTGGGTGCGCGATCTTGCGCGCGAAGTCCATGTTGAAGAGTCCCTGATGCGCGCGGTGCTGCGCCAGGCGGCGCAGCAGGGGATGATTACCGCGATCGTCAAGGATCGTTACTACCGCAACGATCGCATTGTGCAGTTCGCCCAGCGGGTGCGCGAGCTGGATCGGCTGCGCGGTTCAACCTGCGCGGCGGATTTCCGCGATACCTTAAACGTAGGGCGGAAGCTGGCGATCCAGATCCTGGAGTATTTCGATCGGATTGGCTTCACCCGCCGTCGCGGCAACGATCATATCCTGCGCGATAAGGCATTGTTCCGGTAATCATTAACGTCGGCTCCCCGGCGGACTTCGTGCCGGGGAGCTGGCGAAAAGAACTTGTTAAAACCACTACGTGAGACCGCCGAAGCAATTTCGCGTGAGCTGGGTTTCACGGTGCGTGAAGCGTCAGGCAAATGACCACATCCTGCCGGCCATCTGACAAAAAACAGCGCTGATTCCATTCAGGATCAAAGCGCGGGCAGGGGATATTCTGGCACCCTGCGGTTTTATCCCCAGGGAGCAGAGGATGAACCAGTTTCTTATTGCCAATGCCCAGCGGTGCATCGGCTGTCGTACCTGCGAAGTGGCCTGCGCGGTGGCGCACCAGCAGGCGCAGGATGTCGCCGCCCTGTCGACGAACCATTTCGCGCCGCGTATCCGGGTGGTGAAAAGCGGTGACATATCGACGGCGATGGCCTGTCGGCAGTGCGAGGATGCGCCCTGCGCCAGCGTTTGCCCACAGGGGGCGATTCAGCGCGACAATGACGTCTGGTGGGTCGACCAGCGGCGCTGCATCGGCTGCAAAAGCTGCATGGTGGCCTGCCCGTACGGCGCGATGACCGTTACGGTAATGAACCAGCAGGCGCAGGCGTTGAAATGCGATCTATGCCATCACCGCGCCGAAGGACCGGCCTGCGTGGCCGCCTGCCCGACGCAGGCGCTGCGGGTGATGGTTCCCGCGGAGCTGGAAGCGCTATGCGCGCAAAAACGCCAGCGGCTGGCGCTGGCGTGAATGGGGTCGCTGACGAACGTTACCCGCCCGCGGCGTCCGAGACTATGCTTCCTGTTCGCGCCAGGCAAATTCAACCTCTTCGGCGAGGATTTTCACTCCGGCTTCGATTTTTTGCGGGTCCGGTACATAGTTCATGCGCATACACTGGTGGGTGTGCGGCCACGGTTTATCCAGACCAGGGAAGAAGTAATCCCCCGGCACCATCAGCACGCCGCGCTTTTTCAGCCGCTGATACAGCAGCTCGGTGGAGATCGGCAGATCCTTAAACCACAGCCAGAGGAAGATTGCCCCCTCCGGTTTGTGAATAAGGCAGCGCTCCTCCGGCAGATAGCGGCGAATAATGGCGATGGTTTCCTGCACCCGCTGGTAATAGAAGGGCTTGATCACCGTCTCTGACAGGCGCAGCAGATCCTGTCGTTTAATCATTTCGCACATCATTGCCGGCCCGATGCCGCCAGGGGCGAGGCTGATAATGCCGTTCATGTTGCTGATGGCGGTGATGATTTTTTCGTTGGCGATGATAATCCCGCAGCGGCTGCCCGGCAGGCCCAGCTTGGACAGGCTCATACACAGCACGATGTTCGGATTCCACAGCGGTCGGGCGTCGCTAAAGATAATGCCCGGGAACGGTACGCCGTAGGCGTTATCAATCACCAGCGGGACCCCGTGCTGATTCGCCAGCGCATCCAGTTTGATCAGCTCTTCATCAGTGATGACGTTGCCGGTCGGGTTGGTGGGGCGCGAGACGCAGATCATCCCGGTCTCTTCCGTCACCTGCAGATGCTCAAAATCAACATGGTACTTAAACTGGCCTTCCGGCAGCAGTTCGATGTTCGGCCGGGTGGCAACGAACAGATCCTCTTCCAGACCGGCATCGGCGTAGCCGATATATTCCGGCGTCAGTGGGAACAGTACCTTACGGGTGGTGCCATCTGCCCGACGGCCTGCAAACAGATTAAATAAGTAGAAAAATGCGCTCTGACTGCCGTTTGTTAGCGCAATATTCTGTGGTTCGATCTCCCAGCCCAGCTCGTCGCGCAGCATATTCGCCAGCAGAGCCAGCAGCTCGCTTTTGCCCTGTGGACCATCATAATTACAAAGCGCATCAAGGGCTTTGCCATTATCCAGCATGTCGGCCAGCAGCTGCTGGAAGTAGTCATTCATTTCCGGGATCTGAGCGGGGTTGCCGCCGCCCAGCATAATAGCGCCCGGCGTGCGCAGACCGTCATTAAGGTCTTCCATCAAGCGGGTGATGCCTGAATGACGGGTGAATTTGTCGCCGAAAAGGGAAAATGTCATCGCGAATAGTCTATCGGTGGTTCTGGAAAGTGGCTAACCATAACGCCAGCGCTGGCGTGGTGCAAATCGGCGGGAGGAGGCGGCTTTTTATCTTTATCCTGTAAATTGCTATTTTGTTAGCGTTTTGTTCTGAATGGCTCCCCGCCAGGGCGGAGAGCCACCTGTGGATTACTGCTGCTGTCCGGCCCAGATGACCATCACTTTGTCTTCACCGCTCTCACGCACGAACCCGTAACCACGCGACATCGACAGCGTTGTCTGTTTGCCCATGCCGATTGCCGGATGGCGAGCGCGGAACTGGCCGATCTTCTGCCAGTGGGTAACGCTGCGGGCCGCCTTGCCGTTGACATCCTGCCAGTTCATCTCCGAGCGGGTACCCTGCAGCGGGTCCGAGCCGGTGGGGCCGAACGGGCGCGATGATTCGTCGCCATAGAAAATCTGCACGGCGCCAGGGGCCAGCAGCAGTAGCTCCGCCGCGGTGGTGCCGCCTTCGCGGAACAGCCGCGTATCGTGCGAGGAGAGGTAGCTCAGGACGTTAAAGCTCTGCAGCTTGTCCGCCATTTGCTGCCAGGTGAGGTCAATATTGGCCATACAGGTCGCCGCTTTCGCCGCCTGGTCCTGGTAGTCGAAATTGATCATCGCATCAAAACCGTGGCGATAATAATCGCTCTGCATCACTCCATGTCCCCAGGCTTCGCCGGTCATCCAGAACGGCGCCGCATCCAGCGCTTTATCCGGATTGGCTTTCTTCCACTCCGCCAGCGCGGCGGTGGCCTGGGTTTTTAACTGCTGCCAGGCGTCCATCTCCACATGTTTGGCGGTATCGACGCGGAAGCCATCGATGCCGTAGTCACGTACCCACTGGCTCAGCCAGTGTGTCAGATAGTCGCGCGGCGTATAGCCCGGGATCGCTTTCGCTGCGGTGTCTGGTTTATGGTTATAGAAGTTCGGCAGGCCTGAGACCTCCTTCGATTCGGTTTTCAGGTCCGGCAGGAAGGCCAGCGACATGGTGAGATCGTCATAGCCCGGATTGTCGTAATCGCCGATATCGGTGCGGATCCACTTCTTACCCCACCATTTCTCCCACCCGGCTTTGTCGCTGAAGTTGATATAGTCGTTAAAGCTGTGCCAGGTCTGTCCAGCGCCCGGCTTCCAGTCCGTCCAGCGCTCGCCGAGAGTTTTTTTCAGCTCATCGCCTTGCAGATACAGGGAGCCGAACTGGAACTCCTGCATGTCGGCCAGGGTGGCGTAGCCGGCATGGTTCATCACCACGTCGAACAGAATACGTATTCCGCGCTTATGCGCTTCATCCACCAGTCGGCGGAGATCCGCTTCGGTCCCCATGTTGGCGTCCAGTTTCGACCAGTCCTGGGTGTAATAGCCGTGATAAGCGTAGTGAGGGAAATCGCCCTTCGTGCCGCCGCCGACCCAGCCGTGGATCTGCTCGAGCGGGGAGCTGATCCACAGGGCGTTAACTCCCATCTGCTGCAGATAATCCAGCTTGCTGGTTAATCCCTGCAGGTCGCCGCCGTGGAAGGTTCCGATCTCCTGCATGCCGTCTTTATGGCGACCATAGCTGTTGTCGTTGGCCGGGTTACCGTTTACGAAGCGATCGGTCAGGACGAAGTAGACGGTGGCATTGTGCCAGTCAAACGGCGCCGGGGCGGCCGTCTCGGCGCGCTCAAGCAGCAGCAGACCATTGCTGCCGAAGGCGGGCTGCAGGGTGATTTTGCCGCCGCTGACGGTCGCGACATTGCCGCTGTAGAAATCGCGGACCTTGCTGCCCTCGGCGAAGGTTTTGCTGACGTCGATGGTCAGCGGTTTTCCGTCCCACTTCGGACACTGGCGGATCTGCGGCGCCGCGGCGCTGGTCTCTTTTTCCTCCAGCGAAATCATCATCGTTGGCGTGCCGGAACGGGTATCCACCTCCAGGGTATACAGACCCTGGCGGAAGATGCGCCATTGCGGCGGTGTGCCGCGACAGGGCTCCATGGACAGCATCTGGTTGAGCTTAATGCCGCCGGAAGGCTGCCAGCACTGCTGGTCAAAATTTAGCTGCAGGGGACGTGTACCCTTCTCAACCACTTTCTGGCTGATGAATCGGCCGGTCCCTTCTTCGGTAAAAGCAGGAAAGTCGGTGGTAGTCCAGGCGGCAAAAGCCATCCCAGGCACGAATAACGTGGCAAGCGCAGCGAGTTTCATTGCGAGATCCTGTGAGCGGTTTTTATCTAGTGTGCCTTGTCGCCGCGCGGGTGAACTCCTCCTGACGCGCGTTTTACCAGGAGGATGAAAAGGGGTGAGTGACACCGCTCAAAAAATAGGCTAAAAATGAGACGAAGCTAGCATTTTCGCGCTGGCGATGCGCCGCAGAAACCGATTTCAGATGACAGCAATTCGGAATTGGACTATTTCTGTTGATGCCCTCAGTGCGTATTTTTGATACTATTAGCGATTCAGCTATCGTTTTTTTGTGAAAAACAAGGTGTTGGAATGCATATATCCGACCAGGAGACCTGATGATATCGAATCCCATACGACGATATGGGGCCGCCATACTTATGTTACTAACCTGCATCTTTTCAGGTAGTGTGTTGGCGACAACGCACACAGCGACAAAGAGTCATAAAGCCCCAACGGTAAAGAAGATAAGTAGTACTAAGGTAAGCAGTAAACAAGAGTATTCTCGCAATAGTGTAAAGAGCAGTTCACTTCCTGACTTGCGAAAATACCCTTCCGGAACACCAAGGAAAAAAGCGTTTCTCCGGACGGTCATGCCTTATATTACCAAGCAGAATCAGGCGATTACTGCGGATCGTAACTGGCTTATTTCCAAGCAGTACGATGCTCGCTGGTCACCGACTGAGAAGGCGCGCCTGAAGGATATCGCTTCCCGTTATAAGGTGAAGTGGTCAGGCAATACGCGTCATGTGCCCTGGAACGCGCTGCTTGAGCGTGTCGACATTATTCCGAACAGCATGGTGGCGACCATGGCGGCGGCGGAAAGTGGCTGGGGTACCTCCAGGCTGGCGCGCGAGAATAACAACCTGTTCGGCATGAAGTGCGGCGCCGGTCGCTGCCGCGGCGCGATGAAAGGTTACTCGCAGTTTGAGTCGGTAGAGCAGTCGGTGCAGGCTTACGTAACAAACCTGAACACCCACCCGGCCTATTCTTCTTTCCGCAAGTCGCGCCTGCAGCTGCGCAAGGCGGATCAGGAAGTAACTGCCAGCACCATGATCCATAAGCTGAAGGGGTATTCGACCAAAGGGTCGAGCTACAACAACTATCTCTTCGCGATGTATCAGGACAATCAGCGGCTCATCGCCGCCCATCTGTAATCAGGATGCCCGGCCTTGTCGCCGGGCATTTTTTTACCCTACAGCATCACCTCGCTGTGCCGATCGCGGTACTCCTTCGGCGTCACGTCGTACTCCTTCTTAAACACCGAATAGAAATATTGCAGCGACGGATAGCCGCACATCTGCGAAATCTCATTGATCGACAGACTAGTGGACACCAGCAGGCTGCGCGCCTTTTCCAGTTTTTCGCTGTGGATCACCGTGTGGATGGTCTCCCCGACCTCCTCTTTGAAGCGTTTTTCCAGATTAGAACGAGAGATGCCCACGGCGTCGAGCACCTGTTCCACCTTGATGCCTTTGCAGGCATTGTTGCGAATGTAATGCATCGCCTGTATCACGGAGGGATCGTTTAACGACCGGTAGTCGGTGGAGCGTCGCTCAACGACGCGCATCGGCGGGATCAGCTGGCGTTGCAGCGGGAGGGCCTCGTTATTCAACAGCCGGTGGAGTAATTTTGCCGCCTGATAACCCATCTGGCGGGTGCCCTGGGCGACAGAGGAGAGGGCGACGCGAGAGAGATAGCGGGTTAGCTCCTCGTTATCGATGCCGATAACGCACAGTTTCTCTGGCACCGGGATATGCAGCAGCTCGCAGGCCTGCAGGACGTGGCGGGCGCGGGCGTCGGTGATGGCGATGATGCCGGTTTGCGGCGGCAGGGTTTGCAGCCAGTCGGCGAGCCGGTTTTGCGCGTGCTGCCAGTTCTCCGGCGCTGTCTCCAGCCCCTGGTAGACCACGCCGCGATACTTCTCCTTCGCGACCAGCTGGCAGAAGGCATACTCGCGCTCTACCGCCCAGCGTTTACCGCTGGAGGCGGGGAGTCCGTAAAACGCGAAGCGGTGCACCCCTTTTTCCTTCAAATGGAGAAAAGCGCTTTCCACCAGCGCGGCGTTGTCGGTGGCGATATAGTGGACCGGCGGGTACTGCTCTGGCTGATGATAAGATCCGCCGACGCCGACGATGGGCACGTGGACATCGGCCAGCAGCTTTTCGATTTCGGGATCGTCATAGTCGGCGATAACGCCATCGCCCAACCACTCTTTGATGTTTTCGATGCGTGCCCGAAAGTCCTCTTCAATAAAGATATCCCATTCCAACTGGGAGGCCTGCAGATACTCGCCGACACCTTCAACTACCTGGCGGTCATAAGCTTTGTTGGCGTTAAATAACAGCGTAATACGGTGACGCTTTTCAAACATAGATAATGTTCCTGCTCTAACCCCGGTCATACCCCTTCATTCAAGATGTTGCCGATGGCCTGACTTACCACTCATCCCGGCCACGTACGCCGGTACGCGGCCGGGGGCGCCGTCTGCAACCCGAATGATGTTGGGTATACACTACCGGCTAATGCCCGAGATATTTCAAGCGCCTTATGGCGAAGTTTGGCGGTAGCGCAAAGAATTCAGACATTCTTCAGAGAGTCTCTCCTTATGCGCGCCGCTTGGTGGCAGAGTCCATCCACACCGCCAGCAGCAAAATGGCGCCTTTAACGATATATTGCCAGAAGGTGGCGACGTCCATCATGCTCATGCCGTTATCCAGGGCCGACATAATAAACGCCCCCATTACCGCCCCGGCGACGCTGCCGATGCCGCCCGCCAGGCTGGTGCCGCCGATGACGCAGGCGGCGATGGCGTCCAGTTCGGCGATATTGCCCGCCGAAGGCGACCCCGCGCCGAGCCGTGAGCTGAGGATTAGCCCGGCAATGGCGACCATCAGGCCGTTAATGGCAAACACCGCCAGCTTGGTACGCTCGACGTTAATCCCGGACAGACGGGCCGCCTCCAGGTTGCCGCCGATGGCGTAGATGCGGCGACCAAAGGCGGTGCGGGTGGCCATAAACAGGCCCGCCAGCAGCAGGGCGGCGAGGATCAGCACCGGGGTTGGTACGCCGCGATAGTCATTGAGCAGCCAGATTGCGCCCAGCACAATCACCGCGGTAATGGCCTGGCGGCCGACGGCGGCGGTGGAGGACGAGGTCGCCAGACCTAACGCCTGCCGGCGCATCCGCCCGCGCCACTGCCAGACGATAAACACCGCCATGCCGACAACGCCGATGCCGAAGCCGATGCCGTCTGGCAGGTAGCTTTGGCCGATCTGCGACATCGCCGGACTGGTGGGCGAGACGGTGGTCCCGTTGGTGATGCCGATCAGAATGCCGCGAAACGCCAGCATCCCGGCAAGGGTGACGATAAACGAGGGCACTTTGCGATAGGCTACCCACCATCCGTTCCACGCCCCGAGCAGCAGGCCCATCACCAGCGTCACCAGAATGGTGAGCGGCAGCGGCCAGCCGAGCCAGACGTCAAAGATCGCCGCAGCGCCGCCCAGCAGCCCCATCATCGAGCCAACGGAGAGGTCGATTTCTGCCGAAATAATCACAAACACCATGCCGACGGCGAGGATGCCGGTGATGGCCGTCTGCCGCAGCAGGTTGGAGATATTGCGTGCGCTCAGGTAGGCGCCATCGGTAACCCAGGTGAAAAACAGCATAATGACGACGATGGCGGCGATCATCACGAAGACCTGGAGATTCAGCCCCTTCAGCGCCGGCAGGGCCGCGGGGGCGGTTGGGGTGAGTTTGATTTCAGACGACGTGTTCTTCGACATGGCGTTCGCTCCTCAGCGCGGCTTCCATCACCTGTTCCTGGGTCAGATGTTGATTAACCAAATTGGCTTTTAGTCTGCCTTCGTGCATGACCAGCACCCGATCGCTGAGACCGAGCACCTCGGGCAGTTCGGATGAAATGACAATGACCGCGATGCCCTGCTGCACCAGCTGGTTAATCAGTTTATAAATTTCATACTTCGCCCCGATATCGATGCCACGGGTGGGTTCGTCGAGGATCAGAATGCGCGGATTGAGCAGCAGACAGCGCGCCAGAATCGCCTTTTGCTGGTTGCCGCCGCTCAGACGGCCAATCGCCAGCTCCGGCGAGGAGGTTTTAATTTTCAAACGCTGAATGGACTGCTGAATGCAGTGCTGCTCGGCGGCGTCGTCCAGGCTACTCATTGCGCCGGTGAACTGGTTGAGCGCCGCGAGGGTAATGTTTTTGCCCACCGCCATCACCGGCACGATGCCGTCTTTTTTGCGGTCTTCCGGCACCATGGCGATGCCGTGGGCAATGGCCTGCTGGCAGTTAGAGATGCTCACCGGCTGGCCATCAATAAAGATCTCCCCTTGCCAGCGCCCCGGCCAGACGCCGAACAGGCACTGTACCGCCTCGGTACGTCCGGCGCCGACCAGCCCGGCGATACCGAGGATTTCTCCGCGACGCAGGGAAAATGAGACGTCATTGACCCGTTTAATATGGCGGTTTACCGGGTGCCAGGCGGTTAAATGTTCAACCCGCAGGATCTCCTCGCCGTGGGCGTGCGGCTCGCTGGGATAGAGCGCGGTGAGCTCGCGGCCGACCATCATGGTGATGATATCGTCTTCGCTCATGCCGCTGGCATCGCGGGTGCCGATGTGCTGGCCGTCGCGGATCACGCAGATCGTATCGGAGATCGCTTTGACCTCATTGAGCTTATGCGAGATATAGATGCAGGCGATATCGTGGTTTTGCAGATCGCGAACGATCGCCAGCAGCGTCGCGGTTTCTTGTTCGGTTAAGGAGGCGGTCGGTTCGTCGAGGAT
Source organism: Klebsiella sp. K47 (assembly GCF_051858335.1). Lineage (NCBI taxonomy): Bacteria > Pseudomonadati > Pseudomonadota > Gammaproteobacteria > Enterobacterales > Enterobacteriaceae > Klebsiella > Klebsiella sp. K47. Next base: position 133,850 of record NZ_JBPYUI010000004.1, on the reverse strand, counting down.
CAGCAGGCGAACCTGTTTATTCAGCGCCTTGGCGATCTCCACCAACTGCTGCTGACCAAGGCCGAGGTCGCCGATGCGGGTATCGGGGGAAATGGGCAGATTGACCTGCGCCAACAGCTTCTGACAGCGCAGCGTCATGGTTTCATAATCCAGCAGACCATGGCGGGATATCTCGGCGCCGAGGAAAATATTCTCCAGCACGGTGAGATGTTTCACCAGCGCCAGCTCCTGATGAATAATGGCGATGCCTTTGCGTTCGGTATCGCGAATATGGTTTGCCTGCAGCGTTTCGCCGGCAAAAATAATCTCGCCCTCATAGCTTCCGTGCGGATAGATACCGCACAGCACCTTCATCAGCGTCGATTTCCCCGACCCATTTTCACCGCATAACGAGACCACCTCGCCTGCGTTCAGGCGCAGGCTGACGTTATCCACGGCTTTAACAGCGCCGAAGGTTTTGGTGATGTTCTTCATTTCGAGTAGCCAGGTCATAAAGACTCCGCAACAGTGATATCCGGCGGGATGAAAATGACGCCCCGCAGCGGGGCGTCAGCCATTACAGTTCACTCTTTTTATGGAAACCGTCTTTAATCACCGTGGCGTCGATATTCTCTTTATTCACCTCAATTGGCGTTAACAGGCGCGAAGGGACGTCTTTTAAGCCGTTATTCAGCGTGGTATCGGCCTTCGGCTGCTTATCGTTACCCAGCTCAACGGCGATTTCAGCGGCGTTGGTGGCCAGGGTGGTTATCGGTTTATAGACGGTCATCGTCTGGGTACCGGAAATAATGCGCTTCACGCCCGCCAGGTCAGCATCCTGACCGGAGATCGCCACTTTGCCGGCCAGCCCCTGGGCGGTTAAGGCCTGGATGGCGCCGCCGGCGGTGGCGTCATTGGAGGCGACCACGGCATCGATCTTGTTATTATTCGCCGTTAGCGCGTTTTCCATTATTTTCAGCGCGTTCTCCGGCAGCCAGCCGTCAACCCACTGATCGCCGACAATCTTAATTTTGCCATCATCGACATACGGCTTGAGAACCTTCATCTGTCCGGCGCGGAACAGTTTAGCGTTATTATCCACCGGCGAACCGCCCATCAGGAAATAATTACCCTGCGGCACTTTGTCGACCAGACTTTGCGCCTGCATTTCACCAACTTTTTCATTATCGAAAGATATATAGAAATCAATGTCGGCATTATTAATCATACGGTCATAGGCCAGGACTTTAATACCTTCCTGCTTGGCTTCTTTAATAACGTTACTGAGTACCTGGCCGTTATAAGGAATAATGACTAACACATCGACGCCGCGGTTGATCATGTTTTCAATTTGCGACATCTGCGTTTCTTCATTGCCATTAGCGGACTGGACAAAAACTTTGGCGCCTAAGGATTCCGCTTTATTGACGAAAATATCACGGTCTTTCTGCCAGCGCTCCAGACGCAGATCGTCGATGGCCATGCCAATCTTCACTTCTTTCGCCATCCCCGCCATGCTGGCGAGCAGGAGGGAGCTGGCGCAAAGCGTAAGGCAAAGGTTCTTTATCTTCATAATAACGATACCTTTTTTGTAAGGGTAGGTAAGACGAACGGAAAATAATGTTTGATACATGAGGTTGCGGATACGTTACAGATTCTTAACGCGGAAAGCAGGGCTGGCAATTACCGGTTCTTATTTTGCCGTTATGAAATTTCGTTTAATGTGCAAATTATGACGGCGATCGTATTTTATTCATGCACGCTCTTATTATTGCACTGGACTGTCTCTGACAAAGCGGCGCAACGGCGACTGGATATTATTTTTGCGAGCTGGCGCACGTTTGTGGATTCTCTCAATGGCGGTGTGAAATAACGTAATTGAGGAAAATGAAAGCGAAATTCTATATTGGCTTAAACCCGTCATACTTCAAGTTGTAGGTGGGTTGGTGACATTCGTTGCTCCGCCCCCGGTTACCGGGGACTCGCGCTCCTGCCGCCTTCCTGCAACTCGAATTATTTAGGGTATCTGATTGGTTATTCGCCGCATCTCTGAATATGGAGTTCTCTATGCAGACCTATTTCGATCAACTCGATCGCGTTCGTTACGAAGGCCCGAAATCCACTAACCCGCTGGCTTTCCGTCATTACAACCCGGATGAACTGGTGCTGGGCAAACGGATGGAAGATCATCTGCGTTTTGCGGCCTGTTACTGGCACACCTTCTGCTGGAATGGCGCCGATATGTTTGGCGTGGGCTCCTTTGATCGTCCCTGGCAGCAGCCTGGCGACGCCCTGGAGATGGCCAAACGCAAAGCCGATGTGGCGTTCGAATTCTTCCATAAACTCAACGTGCCTTACTACTGCTTCCACGACGTTGACGTCTCGCCGGAAGGCGCTTCGCTCAAGGAGTACAGCAATAACTTCGCCCGGATGGTCGAGGTGCTGGCTGAGAAACAGCAGCAGAGCGGCGTGAAGCTTCTGTGGGGGACCGCAAACTGCTTTACCAACCCGCGCTACGGCGCCGGCGCGGCCACCAACCCGGATCCGGAAGTATTTAGCTGGGCGGCCACCCAGGTGGTCACCGCCATGAATGCCACCCATCAACTGGGCGGTGAAAACTATGTGCTGTGGGGCGGTCGCGAGGGCTATGAAACCCTGCTGAATACCGACCTGCGCCAGGAGCGTGAGCAGATTGGCCGCTTTATGCAGCTGGTGGTGGAGCATAAGCATAAAATCGGCTTTAAAGGCACGCTGCTGATTGAGCCCAAACCGCAGGAGCCGACCAAGCATCAGTATGACTATGATGCCTCTACCGTTTACGGCTTCCTCAAACAGTTTGGTCTGGAAAAAGAGATTAAACTGAATATTGAAGCTAACCATGCCACGCTCGCCGGCCATTCGTTCCATCATGAAATTGCGACGGCCATTGCGCTGGGGCTGTTCGGCTCCGTTGACGCCAACCGCGGCGATCCGCAGCTGGGCTGGGATACCGACCAGTTCCCGAACAGCGTCGAAGAGAACGCGCTGGTGATGTATGAAATCCTCAAAGCGGGCGGCTTCACCACCGGCGGGCTCAACTTTGATGCGAAAGTGCGCCGGCAGAGCACCGACAAATACGATCTGTTCTATGGTCATATTGGCGCGATGGATACCATGGCGCTGTCGCTGAAGGTCGCGGCGCGGATGATCGAGGACGGCGAACTGGATAAGCGCGTGGCCAGACGCTACGCCGGCTGGAACGGTGAGCTGGGGCAGCAGATCCTTAACGGGCAGATGACCCTGAGCGATATTGCCCAGTATGCCGCTCAGCATCAGCTGGCGCCGCAGCATCGCAGCGGCCAGCAGGAACAACTGGAAAACCTGGTCAACCATTATCTGTTTGACAAGTAATCATGCGGCGGCGCCCGGGGTGACCGGCGCCGCAACCAGGATGCTCTGTTCGCGCCACGCTCAGCCGTGGCGCGCGTTTAAGGAGAGGGAGTATGTATATCGGCATCGATCTGGGGACGTCGGGCGTCAAAGCCATCCTGCTCAATGAGCAGGGTGAGGTAGTGGCATCGCATACCGAAAAACTCACCGTCTCGCGTCCGCATCCGCTGTGGTCGGAGCAAGATCCCGAACAGTGGTGGCTGGCGACGGACACGGCGATGAAAGCCCTGGGCGCGCAGCATAGCCTGCGCGACGTGAAGGCGCTGGGCATTGCCGGGCAGATGCACGGCGCCACCCTACTGGATAAATCGTTACAGGTGTTGCGTCCGGCCATTTTATGGAATGACGGCCGCTGCGCCGAAGAGTGCCAGCTGCTGGAAGACAAAGTCAGCGCTTCCCGGCAGATCACCGGCAACCTGATGATGCCGGGCTTTACGGCGCCGAAGCTCTTATGGGTACAGCGCCACGAGGCGGCAGTGTTCAGCCAGGTCGATAAAGTGCTGCTGCCCAAGGATTATCTGCGCCTGCGCATGACCGGCGAGCTCGCCAGCGATATGTCTGACGCCGCCGGCACGATGTGGCTGGACGTCGCCCGGCGCGACTGGAGCGACGAGATGCTCGCCGCCTGCGATCTCAGTCGGGATGCGATGCCGGCGCTGTTCGAAGGCAGCGACGTCACCGGGCAACTGCGACCTGAGGTGGCGCAGGCGTGGAATATGCCGCCGGCGCTGGTGGTGGGCGGCGGGGGCGACAACGCCGCGGGCGCGGTCGGGGTCGGCATGGCCGATGCCGGTCAGGCGATGCTGTCGCTGGGTACGTCAGGCGTCTACTTCGCCGTCAGTGAAGGGTTCCTTAGCAAACCCGAAAGCGCGGTGCACAGCTTCTGCCATGCCCTGCCGGGCCGCTGGCATTTGATGTCGGTGATGCTCAGCGCGGCCTCCTGTCTGGACTGGGCGGCAAAATTAACCGGTCTCGCCAGCGTGCCGGCGCTGATCGCGGCGGCGCAGACGGCGGATGAAAGCGCCGGTCCGGTGTGGTTCCTGCCCTATCTGTCTGGCGAACGCACGCCGCACAACAACCCGCAGGCTAAGGGCGTCTTTTTTGGCCTGACGCATCAGCATGGGCCGGCAGAGCTGGCGCGGGCGGTGCTGGAGGGGGTGGGCTATGCGCTGGCGGATGGTATGGACGTGGTGCACGCCTGCGGCATCAAGCCGCAGAGCATCACGCTTATCGGCGGCGGGGCGCGCAGCGCTTACTGGCGGCAAATGCTGGCGGATATCAGCGGCCTGCAGCTCGATTACCGTACCGGGGGCGATGTCGGCCCGGCGCTGGGGGCGGCCAGGCTGGCGCAGCTGGCGGTTCACGACGAGGCAGACCGCCCCGGGCTGCTGAAGCCGCTGCCGCTTGAACAAGCCCATCGCCCGGACGATCGCCGTGTGGCCCACTATGCGCCGCAGCGGGAAACCTTCCGCCAGATTTATCAGCAACTGAAACCGCTGATGTCTTAGCCTCAGTCCGTCCGGCAGCGCCGGGCGGATTCCCTTCCTGAATGTCCCGGCTACATCCATCCATAAATGCGTATTTATTTATTCCGAAATCTCCGCTTTGTCGTACGTAATCTGAGGCATCGACGAGGGAGTCGGTCATAATCAGCCCCTGTCGACCAGGGAGGTGAGATGATCACAAAACGCAATATTGCCAGGGGGATGATGGCGACAGGATCGCTGGTTTATCTGCTCGGTATCTGGCGGACCTGCCCGCTGTTCAGCGGCAAAGGGTATTTTCTCGGCGTGCTGGTGATGGGGATGTTTGCTGTTCTCGCCCATCAGCGCGCCAGTCAGTGGCAGGAACAGGACGACGGTTTTATTGCCTTATGCCGGCTGGTGCTGCTGCTATCGGTCGGCCTGCTGCTGGTCGGCGCCTGGTATGTACCGGCAGACTGGCATGAAAAAGCCGTCTATATCGCGGCATGGTTTGTCTGCTTATATGGCGCATCGGCAACCCCCGAACGGACCCGCATCGCCCGCGCGATGCAAAAAACGGAATAAGCGCCGCCCCGAGGCGCGTAAAAGGTAAAAAGTGATGGAAAACAAGCACGCGACGTATTCTCCTGCGTTTCATTTGATCTCCTGGATTGCCCTGATCGGCGGCATCGTCACCTATCTGGTGGGGCTGTGGAATGCCGATATGCAGTTGAATGAGAAAGGCTATTATTTTGCCGTCCTGGTACTGGGGCTGTTTGCCGCGGCATCTTATCAAAAGACGGTGCGCGATAAGTATGAAGCCATTCCGACCACCGCGCTGTACTACACCACCTGTCTGGTGGTCTTCGTTATCGCTGTAGGTCTGCTGGTTATCGGACTGTGGAATGCCACTCTGCTGCTCAGCGAGAAAGGGTTCTATGGGCTGGCGTATTTTTTGAGCCTGTTTGGCGCTGTTGCGGTACAGAAAAACGTGCGTGATGTCTGGGACCCGACGCGCTTACGGGAACCTCTCAGCGTGACGGAAGAGGGGCCTGAGACGTAAGTCGGGCCCCCCCGGGCGGCGGACCGTTAGCTGACCAGCCGGCGGCTATCAATCCGCTGCACCAGGCCTGACAGCAGCAGGCTGCCGAGCAGGGCGGCGCTAAATATCCACACAATATCCAGCAGCGGCCAGCGGGATAGCTCCAGATGGCTGGCGCGCAGCGCATGCACTATCAGGGCATGAAAGCCGTAGATCCCCAGCGAATGTCGCGCAATGCAGGCGATACCGGGCAGGGGACGCGCGTTAAGCCAGTTTTTGGCCAGCGTCAGCAGGGTGACCGCGCAAACAAACACCGCCGGTCCGCAGTAGAGATACCAGGTGTCGCCGAAGTCTCCGCGCCAGCGCAGCTCATGCAGCGTGCCGCGGGAAATGACCCACACGGCGGCGATGAACAGCGCGGCGCAGAGCGGTGTTAGCCATTTTTTATCGGTGTCCAGGGTGCCAATGGCTCTGCCCAGCACGCCGTAGAGCACGTAGTAGAAGGTGTCGCCGTTGATATAAAGGTTGACTGGCAGCCACTCAATCCCGGCGGCTTTAACGCTGACCATATTGGGGTTGGCCAGAATGCCGAGGATCGCCATCAGCGCCAGCAGCATTGTGCTACTGGTGGACTTAACCTGAAGCAGCGGCGAGAGCAGGTAGATGACGGCGATAGCAAAGAAAAACCACAGGTGGTAGAAGACGGGCTTCTGCAGCAAATTCTTTAACGACAGCTCGACGTTGATATGGGTAAACAGCGTGATATACAGCAGAGATAGCGCGCTATAGAACGCAATGCACAGGCCAATCCGCCAGAAATGGCGCGGCTGGGCGCTGCGTTCCCCAAAAAAGAGGTAGCCCGAGATCATAAAAAACAGCGGCACGCTGACGCGGGAGGCGGAATTGAGCAGATTGGCGATATCCCATTGCAGCAGGGTAATCGCATGGGGGTGAGTGATATACCAGCTGGTGCTGTGGATCATCACCACCATCATGCAGGCGATGCCGCGCAGGTTGGTGATCCAGTGTATCTTTTCTTGCATCAGTCCCTCAATGTCTGCTGGCGAAATAAGATATGACCTGCCCGGTTTCCCGGTGTCGCAATAGATTAGTCTGAGTTTTCGGTCACAGACTTGTCGCAGTTTCATGATATTCGCAAAATACCTGTAATACTGAATCTTTAGGATAACAACTTGCTAACAAGTCGGTGGAGGAGAACGTGGTGAAAGGTGTTGTTTCCGTCATGCTGGTGCTGCTCCTCGCGGGCTGCAGCGAGACCGTCTCCCCGCCGACGCAAAAAGCGCAGCGCGCTCGTATTACGCCGCAAACCACGCTCAATATGGCGCAGCTTTGCAAGGATCAGGCGGCTATCCGCTATAACACGCAAACGCAGCTCGTTGACGTGAACCACTTTGAACAATTCCAGGCGAGCTATGAGCTTTCTGGCCGTACCGGCAAGAATGAGCGTTTCATCTGTTCCTTTGACCCGGACGGCCAGTTTATGCATCTTTCGATGCGCTGAATCGACCCCGCCTGGCGTAAATTTCGTCCGTTTTCCTGAAACAACGCCGTTTCGTACTGTATATCTCGCAGCCAGCGGGTATACTGACTCCTTCCTTTAAATCCACACGTATCCAGCACGAAATCATATGCAAAAGTTTGATACCAGGACCTTCCAGGGCCTGATCCTGACCTTACAGGATTACTGGGCTCGTCAGGGCTGCACCATTGTTCAACCACTGGACATGGAAGTCGGCGCCGGCACCTCTCACCCGATGACCTGCCTGCGCGCGTTAGGACCGGAGCCGATGGCGACCGCCTACGTGCAGCCTTCCCGTCGTCCAACCGATGGCCGCTATGGCGAAAACCCGAACCGTTTACAGCACTACTATCAGTTCCAGGTGGTGATTAAACCCTCTCCGGACAACATCCAGGAGCTGTACCTCGGGTCGCTGAAAGAGCTGGGTATGGACCCGACTATCCACGACATTCGCTTTGTCGAAGACAACTGGGAAAACCCGACGCTGGGCGCCTGGGGTCTGGGCTGGGAAGTGTGGCTCAACGGCATGGAAGTGACGCAGTTCACCTACTTCCAGCAGGTCGGCGGCCTCGAGTGTAAGCCGGTGACCGGCGAGATCACCTACGGTCTGGAGCGTCTGGCGATGTACATCCAGGGTGTGGACAGCGTCTATGACCTGGTCTGGAGCGATGGCCCGCTGGGGAAAACCACCTACGGCGACGTGTTCCACCAGAATGAAGTGGAGCAGTCCACCTATAACTTCGAATATGCCGACGTCGACTTCCTGTTCACCTGCTTCGAACAGTATGAGAAAGAGGCCCAGCAGCTGCTGGCGCTGGAGACCCCGCTGCCGCTGCCGGCCTACGAGCGTATTCTGAAAGCGGCTCACAGCTTCAACCTGCTGGATGCGCGTAAAGCCATCTCCGTCACCGAGCGTCAGCGCTATATCCTGCGCATTCGCACCCTGACTAAAGCAGTGGCGGAAGCGTACTACGCTTCCCGTGAAGCGCTCGGCTTCCCGATGTGCAACAAGAATAAATAAGAGGCGGCCATGTCTGAGAATACTTTTCTGGTGGAAATCGGCACTGAAGAGCTGCCACCAAAAGCGCTGCGCAGCCTGGCGGAATCTTTTGCTGCGAATGTGACCGCGGAGCTGGATAACGCTGGCCTTGCGCACGGTAAAGTGGAATGGTTTGCCGCCCCGCGTCGTCTGGCGCTGAAGGTGGCCAACCTGGCGGCGGCGCAAGCCGATCGCGAAGTGGAAAAACGCGGCCCGGCTATTGCCCAGGCGTTCGATGCCGAAGGCAAGCCAAGCAAAGCGGCCGAAGGCTGGGCGCGCGGCTGCGGTATCACCGTCGATCAGGCCGAACGTCTGACCACGGACAAAGGCGAGTGGCTGCTGTATCGCGCCCATGTGAAGGGCGAAAGCACCGAAGCGCTGCTGCCGAACATGATTGCCAGCTCGCTGGCGAAGCTACCGATCCCGAAACTGATGCGCTGGGGCGCGTCTGACGTCCACTTCGTGCGTCCGGTACACACGGTGACTTTGCTGCTGGGTGACAAAGTGATCCCGGCCACTATCCTCGGTATTCCGTCCGATCGCGTGATTCGCGGCCATCGCTTTATGGGCGAGCCGGAGTTCACCATCGACCATGCCGACCAGTACCCGCAGATCCTGCTGGAGCGCGGTAAAGTCATCGCCGATTACGAACAGCGTAAAGCCAAAATCAAAGCTGATGCGCAAGAGGCGGCGCGTAAGATTGGCGGTCAAGCCGATCTGAGCGAAAGCCTGCTGGAAGAGGTCACCTCGCTGGTGGAATGGCCGGTGGTGCTGACGGCGAAGTTCGAAGAAAAATTCCTCGCGGTGCCGTCTGAAGCGCTGGTTTACACCATGAAGGGCGACCAGAAGTACTTCCCGGTCTACGACAACGCCGGCAAACTGCTGCCGAACTTTATCTTCGTGGCCAACATCGAGTCCAAAGATCCGCAGCAGATCATCTCCGGTAACGAGAAGGTGGTCCGTCCGCGTCTGGCCGATGCCGAGTTCTTCTTCAATACCGACCGTAAAAAACGTCTGGAAGATAACCTGCCGCGTCTGGAAACCGTGCTGTTCCAGCAGCAGCTGGGCACCCTGCGCGACAAGACCGATCGCATCCAGGCGCTGGCGGGCTGGATTGCCGAACAGATTGGCGCTGACGTGAACCACGCAACCCGCGCGGGCCTGCTGTCCAAGTGCGACCTGATGACCAACATGGTCTTCGAGTTCACCGACACCCAGGGCGTGATGGGGATGCACTACGCGCGCCATGACGGCGAAGCGGAAGACGTGGCCGTGGCGCTGAACGAGCAGTATCAGCCGCGATTTGCTGGCGACGCGCTGCCATCTAATCCGGTGGCCTGCGCGGTAGCGATTGCCGATAAGATGGACACCCTGGCGGGTATCTTTGGTATCGGTCAGCATCCGAAAGGCGATAAAGACCCGTTTGCGCTGCGTCGCGCCGCGCTGGGCGTGCTGCGTATCATCGTTGAGAAGAACCTGGATCTCGATCTGCAGACGCTGACCGAAGAAGCGGTTCGTCTGTACGGTGAGAAGCTGACCAACGCCAACGTGGTTGATGATGTGATCGACTTTATGCTGGGCCGCTTCCGTGCCTGGTATCAGGACGAAGGCTACGGCGTCGACACGATCCAGGCGGTACTGGCGCGTCGTCCAACCCGCCCGGCGGATTTCGATGCGCGTATGAAGGCGGTATCGCACTTCCGTACTCTGGAAGAGTCCTCCGCGCTGGCGGCGGCAAACAAACGTGTCTCCAACATCCTCGCGAAATCCGATGAGACGCTGAACGACATCGTTCACGCTTCGGTGCTGAAAGAAGCGGCGGAAATTAAGCTGGCGGGTAATCTGATGGTGCTGCGCGACAAGCTGCAGCCGTATTTCGCCGCAGGCCGTTATCAGGATGCGCTGATTGAGCTGGCCGCGCTGCGCGAGCCGGTGGATGAGTTCTTCGAGAACGTGATGGTTAACGCTGAAGACAAAGATGTTCGCATCAACCGTCTGACGCTGCTGTCCAAACTGCGTGAACTGTTCCTGCAAGTGGCGGATATTTCTCTGCTGCAGTAAGCGTATCGGTAATAATAAAGACCTGCCTCAGGGCAGGTTTTTTTATACGTGAAATATAAATAGGTGAACCGTTAATAATTCTGCCATTGATATCTTCATTATTTGCATTCATCGATGAGAAATGTTTTAGGAATATATAAACATAATTCCGAGAGGTATTTACGCTAGAATGGCGGCGGGTGCTTGAGACTGTGTGTCTCAGGTATTCAGCGGGAGACAGACAGAGAAAAGCCCCACCTGATAGTAATCAAAGTGCACTGCGCCCATTTAGTTGGACTCTCAAATTGGAGAGTTCCATGTCCAGACGTAAGTACACCTTTCAACAGCGCCTCGAAGTGGTTATGCACTATTTCGCTACCGATGAAGGCTATCGCTTAACTTCAGCTCGCTTTAACGTTCCCAGAACCCAGGTAAGAATTTGGGTTGCAGCCTATGATGCTTATGGAGAAGAAGGTCTGAAGCCCAGGGATAAGGGCGTATCAATCGATCCCGATATCAGAGTCGAAGCCGTGAAGGCTGTACTGACGGGACAGATTTCCCAGACGCAGGCTGCTGCGAAATTTAACGTCGCGGGTTCGGCCTCGGTTGGGAAGTGGATGAAGGTGTTCAGCGAACATGGAGAGGAAGGGCTTCGTTCTCTCCGTGTGGGCAAGAAAAGGGCACTTCATATGATTGATGATCCTGTTGCGCTTGAGGTAGAACTGGAGCGTTCGAAAGATAAACGTATTCAGGAGCTTGAACAAAAAGTCCGCCGTCTGGAATTGCGGATACTTTATTTAAAAAAGTTGAAAGCCTTAGTTCGGTAAGGGATAAGGTCAGAATTATCGACGAACTGAGGCAGCACTATTCGTTCGACCAGCTTTTGCAGATAGCTCAGATACTCAGGAGTACGTTTTACTATCATCTGAAAGCACTCCGCTCTCCGGGAAAATACGATGAAGTGAAATGCAGAATCAAAGAGATCTATGATGAGAACCTGGGCCGCTATGGTTATCGGCGGATAGCACTGGCGCTCAGAAGAGAGGGAGGAGCGTTGAACCACAAAGTGGTTCAACGTCTGATGAATGTGCTTCGTCTCAAAGCTGCGATAAGAGTGAAGCGCTACAGTTCATGGCGGGGTGAACATGGGCGCGCTGCTGACAATATCCTGCAACGAAACTTCAAAGCCAGCCGGCCCAACGAAAAATGGGTCACCGATGTCACTGAATTCGCCGTCAGTGGCCGCAAACTCTACCTTTCACCCATTATTGATCTCTTCAATAACGAAGTGATCTCCTACAGTATTTCAGAACATCCAACCATGCCGATGATCGATGACATGCTCATTAAGGCATTTGCCAGGCTTGATGCGGGTACCAATCCGGTTCTTCATTCAGATCAGGGCTGGCAATACCGTCATCGATGGTACCAGTATCAGTTACGGGAGTTTGGCATCATCCAAAGTATGTCCCGCAAAGGCAACTGCCTCGATAATGCCTGTGCAGAATGTTTTTTCGGGACTTTAAAATCAGAATGTTTTTACACCAGTAAATTTAAGGATATTGATGAACTTAAGATAGTTATTGAGGATTACATACGATACTACAATACCCGACGAATTAGCCTTAAATTCAAGGGACTCAGCCCGGTTGAATACCGCCTAAAGAGCTATCCAGGCAGAAATTAACAAGGCTCTGTACAGGGATTCTATCAGGAAACCTGAACGTCGTTGGACACGCTCACGCAAATGTCTGCTATGAGCGATGAGCGGATATTCACACCGACTGATAGCTGATTTTGAGTTACCAAAAAAAGCACTCCTATTCAGTACTAAAAAGATGGTAATGTTTCATAAAATCTCTTAGGCCTTGCAGGAATGGTTTTGAAATGAATGGATCTTGTTTGTGTGGAACAATTGAATTTGAACTTACTCATAAACCAGCAGTGTTTTATCGTTGTCATTGCTCGCTTTGCAGAAAGCAGAGCGGTGTGGGTTACAATCTCGCCACACTAGTCAAAGACAGTGAGTTTCGCTGGATTAAAGGGGAAAACTGCATTGCTTCATGGTCTAAGCCAACGGGGTACCGTACAGATTTTTGCAATGTATGTGGCTCAACTGTGCCTAACAGTCTGCGAGACGTACCTTATGTCTGGGTTCCTGTTGGTTTAATTGACGAACGTCTTGACATGGAATGTGCAGGAGACTTCTGCACTGATGATGCAATGCCCTGGGATGAAACCCGCTCACCTAGTGGCCACGCTGGACCTGTCGAGTCGCTTGCCTCGCTTTTAAAGTGCCTGAAACTCAATTCCTGAGCGTCCGCACCCAGCACAAAGCGGACATCAGTATTCAAAAAAATAAAAAAACGATGATTTTATGTATAGCATATGCTATACGTGGTGGTTGTGCTATTCTTGTAAAGCAAATGCTATACAAGAGAGGTGTGTATGAAATCAGATGTTCAACTCAACCTAAGAGCTAAAGAGTCTCAGAGAGCACTCATCGATGCCGCTGCAGAGATCCTTCATAAATCGCGAACCGACTTTATCCTGGAGATGGCCTGCAAGGCTGCGGAGAATGTGATCCTTGATCGCCGTGTTTTCAATTTTAACGACGAACAGTATGCAGAGTTCATCGATATGCTCGATGCACCAGTCGAGGATGAGCCCGCCATTAATAAACTACTGGCAAGGAAACCTCAGTGGGACGTATAACCGCGCCCGAGCCGTTATCCAGCGCTCATCAGCTGGCTGAGTTCGTCAGTGGAGAGACAGTCCTCGATGAATGGCTAAAACAGAGAGGTTTAAAAAATCAAGCTCTTGGCGCTGCCCGAACGTTCGTTGTTTGCAAGAAGGGTACGAAGCAAGTAGCTGGTTTTTACTCTTTGGCCACCGGTAGCGTTAACCATACGGAAGCGACAGGCAGTCTTCGGCGTAACATGCCAGATCCTATACCGGTGATTATACTCGCTCGCCTGGCGGTAGATGTCTCATTGCGCGGAAAAGGGCTTGGCGCTGATTTACTTCATGATGCAGTACTTCGTTGCTATCGGGTTGCCGAGAATATAGGTGTACGTGCAATCATGGTTCATGCGCTCACAGAAGAAGCCAAAAATTTCTACATTCACCATGGTTTCAAACCATCACAAACTCAGCCGCGGACACTGTTCCTCAGACTCCCTCAGTAATGCGAAAGGACCTTTTGTTCGGAACTTTATGAGCAATAATTAAATAGTGCGCATGCGGTTAGTTCAATAGACATACTTCATGTGAGAAGATGGTGAACGAGTTATTGGCTAGACAAGAATGCACGTGCAGTAGGAATGCTGTGGAATGGATAATACAGCTGCGAAATTGATTATTTAGCATTATAGGGAACAAAAAAGAGCCCATGTATTAAATGGACTCTTTCTCTGATGCCTCGGTTAATCTGTCCAACTTTTTGGGGTCAGTACAAAGTGAGGCTCCCCTATGCATGAACACCATAAGAGTAGCCTCTTACTTGTTGAAAATCAACACTGGAGGCGAGGAATGCCGCAAAAGTATCTGTTGTTTGGCTTAGTAGTGATTTGCTTCACTATTTTATTATTGACCTGGATGGTTCGTGATTCGCTATGTGAATTACAGCGCAGGCAGGGAAATATTGAGCTGGTGGCATTCTTAGCCTGTGATATTAAACAGTAAGAGCATCTGGTGGGGATCTATCCCCACCATGCTTGCGGTGTCAGGCATTCTCAATGCACCCTTTCATTGTTCACCAAATAAATCATTTGCCTCCTGATATCAGGAGGCCTTTTTATTTTTACAAGATCGTTGAATAAAACAGGCTTGCAACGCATACCGGAGTGTGGCTATCCTATGTCCCGACGAATCCCTCGTCTCACCGGAGCGCGCCCCACAAATGAACAAACACGACTGATGAATTTCACGCCTTACCTCGCAGACCTTGCGGGTAGGGGAGTATTGATTTCATTCAGGAGTGCTTATGGCTCATTGCGCCCACATCCCCGCTTTTGTTTTACATCAGGTCACCTGTCAGTTTGCGACGGGACAGACCCTGTTTGGTCCGCTCAGCGTCTCGCTGGAACCGTCCCTTTGCGGCCTGGTCGGCCGGAACGGCGTCGGCAAGACGCGTCTGCTGCGTCTGCTGGCCGGTCTGGATTCCCCCGCCGACGGTCATATTGAACGCGCGGCTTCCATTGCCTGGGTGGCGCAGCAGCCGAACGTCACGCCAGAGATGACCCTCGCGGCGCTGCTGGGCTATGCGCCGATATTTGATGCCTTGTCTCGCCTTGAACAGGGTCAAGTGCTGGCTGCCGATTTCGATCTATTGGATGGCCACTGGGATCTCCCCGATCGCCTGAGTTTAGCTTTCCGTGAAGCCGATCTCCCGCCGTTCTCTGCCGATCGTCCCGTTTTTTCACTCAGCGGCGGCGAGCGGATGAAGGCTCTGCTGTGCGGCGCCTTTGTCTCCGGCGCCGATTATCTGCTGCTGGATGAGCCCACCAACCATCTGGACCGCCAGGGGCGGGAGTGGCTCTATCACCAACTGGAAAGCTGGCAGGGTGGGGCTCTGATCGCCAGCCACGACCGCGAGTTACTGACGCGGATGCCGAGGATTATTGAGCTGACGCCGACGGCGCTGCGCAGCTACGGCGGCAACTATGATGAATATCAGCGCCAGCGTATGGCGGAGCAGCAGGCTGCGCGCGCGGCGCTGGAGCATGCTGTGACCGAGCGACGGCGCACCCGCGCGCGAATGCAAAAGGAGCATGACGCCGCGCAGCGGCGCTCGGCTCAGACGCTGCGGACCGTTGATACGCTAAATATCGCCTCGTTTGAACGTGTGAAGTACAAAGGCGCGGCAAAAGAGCGCCCGGGAGCGCTGCGCCGTCAGCATCGTGAACAGAACAGCAGTCTGAATGCCGCCGTGCAGCAGGCGCGGGAGCGGGTTGAGGAAGAGACCCCAGTGATGTTTACCCTGCCGGGTAGCGAAGTGGCCGCCGGCAAGCAGGTACTGGTGGTGGAGTCATTACAGCTCGACCATGCGCCGGCTGCGCCGCTGAACTGGCGTATCGATGGCCCGATGCGCATCGCGCTAAAGGGGCCAAACGGCTGTGGCAAAACCACTTTGCTGAAAACGCTGTTGGGGCTGGAGCAGGCCGCGTCAGGCGATGTCCGGCTTTCGGTGAGCGCCGCTTACCTCGATCAACATCTGACGCAGCTGGATTTATCCCTGTCGGTAATGGCGCACCTGAGCCTGGAAGATACCCCACTGGATGAGGGCCTCCTGCGCACCCGCCTGGCGCAGCTCCAGCTGGGCGCGGATAAGGTCACTCTGCCGCTGTCGGCGCTCAGCGGCGGCGAGCGCCTGAAAGCGGCGCTGGCGTGCGTGCTCTGGCGACGCGAGCCTGCCCAGCTGCTTTTGTTGGATGAGCCAACCAACCATCTCGATTTAGCATCGACGCAGGCTATTGAAAGCGCGCTGGCGGCGTTTCCCGGCGCGATGCTGGTGGTGTCGCATGATGAGGCGTTTTTACAAGGTCTGAAGCTGACCCATAGTCTGGCGTGGCGGGAGACGAGCTGGCACTTTTCCCTGCTTTGAATGCCCGGTAGCCGCCATCTTATGCTGGCGGCTACTGGCGACAGATAAAAAAAATCCCCGCCATCAGGCAGGGATTCTCGATTCTTAGCGGCTTGAACTTACAGAGAAGTTACGTTGCCAGCTGCCGGGCCTTTAGCGCCGCTTTCGATGGTGAAGGATACTTTCTGACCTTCGTCCAGGGATTTGTAGCCATCGTTCTGGATAGCAGAGAAGTGTACGAACACGTCTTTAGAGCCATCGTCAGGAGTGATGAAGCCGAAGCCTTTGTCAGCGTTGAACCATTTTACGATACCAGTCATTTTACCGGACATAGTGAATTACCTTTAAAAAAATAAGTGAGCCTTGCGGCGTAGGGGTCTGGACTACAGATTTAAAGCGATAAAGGGAAAGTTCACTACGGGGGTATCTTTGGATAACCTTAGAAGGACTGCTCTATTCGACTGCTCTGTGGTCTGTACATCAAACCTGCGAGCATTAACGCACGTTCAGCACCTGATAGCAAACTTTTTTTTACGGTGCAGCGGCAAAAGCTCCCTTACTGGCCTTTGCCGCTGCGCGCGAGATTAATCGAGTAATTGTCGTGAAAGCTGTGGATTGGCCTGAATCAGGCGCATCAATTTCAGCTCGGTGGGAGACGGTCTGACCCGTCTCGACTCCCACTCTCTTACCATGGCGACGCTCACGCCCATGACGTTGGCAAAGTCGTCAATCTTAAGTCCAGTGCCTTTACGCAGCTGTTCAAATTCACTAAACACAGTGGACTTACGGTTTGAGGTAAGTTTCTGATTATCATCCTTAAAAACGATGTGTTCCAGGCTGCTCAGCAGTTCAAACACGGGATCTTTATATTCCATTGAGAACTCCTTTTATCACACAGCGGAAAAGATTTTTCTATAGCTCATTAAGAATAGTCAGAAAATGGCGCAAGGGATGGTAACGTCGGTGATTATTTGCCAACAGGCTATCGAATCTGCCCCGACAGCCAAACGGCAGCGTAGCCTAAAAGAATGATTATTAACGCGATGAGGTGGCTTCGAAAATTTTTGTAAACGGATAAGAAAAAAGCGGCAAAGCCGGCGCGGGGCGCCGGCTTATAGGGTTAGGCTTTCTGCAGGCTTCTCGCCTTATCTGTCGTCGCCGGCACGGATTTACTGACCCGGTACTTGATCAGCAGCGCAATGGCTGACAGGAACGCCGGGATGGCCAGCAGGGTGAAAATGGTCTCAAAGGAGAGCTGAGCCTGCATCAGGAAGGCGCCGCTGAACGCGCCGAGGATGCCGCCGAAGCGGCCGATACCCAGCATCCAGGCGACGCCGGTGGCGCGCCCCTGCGTCGGATAGAAGCCAGCCGCCAGCGCCGGCATCGACGACTGGGCGCCGTTCATAATGCTGCCGGCGATAAAGACCATCACTCCCATTAGCGCCAGGCTGCTGGTGGAGAACCCCACCAGGCAGACAAAAACGCCGGTCAGCAGCCAGCCGACGGCCACCACTTTATTGGGGTTGATCTTGTCCATCAGGGCGCCGAGGATCAGCACGCCAATCCCGCCGCCGAGCGGGAACAGGGCGGTGATAATTGAGGCCTGACTCATCGAGGCGCCGGTTTCACGGATGAGCAGCGGCAGCCAGCTGGTCAGCAGATAGAAAATCAGCAGACCCATAAAGTAGGTCAGGCACAGCATCACGGTACCCACCGCGTAGCGAGGAGAGAAAATGACGCCGATCGCGGATTTCTCTTTCACCTGGCCTGCTTCGCGTAGTACAAATTCCACTGTCTTCGGCAGCGGCGCGATATGGCGCAGAATAGCAGCAATGCGCTGCGCCGGGTGCTGCTTCACTACCAGATAGCGGACGGACTCTGGCAGCAGGAATATTAATGCCACCGCCAGCAGGAGGGGCATCACGCCGCCCAGCACCAGCACGCTCTGCCAGCCATAGTGCGGGATCATCCAGGCGGATAAAAAGCCGCCCAGCGAAGATCCCATCGGAAAGCCGACAAACATCAGGTTCACCAGCAGCGCCCGACGGCGCTCCGGCGCATATTCACTCATTAGCGTCGCGGCATTCGGCATCGCCGCGCCAAGGCCCAGACCGGTCAGGAAGCGCAGCAGCGTCAGCTGATTAAGGCTGGTGGCGAAGGCGGTGAGCAGGCTGAATCCGCCGAACACCACGATCGACATGATCAGCACTTTTTTGCGGCCGATGCGGTCAGCCAGCGGCCCTGCGGTTAAGGCGCCGACCGCCAGGCCCACCAGCGCGGCGCTCATCACCGGGCCGAGGGCCGATTTTTCCACGCCCCACTCTTGCACCAGGTCGGAGGCGATGAACCCGATAATTGCGGTATCGAACCCGTCCATCGCGACGGTGATAAAGCAGAGCGCAAGGATCATCCACTGGTAGCGGGTGAAGGGGTGCTCGTTGATAAAGGCCTGAATGTCGATGGTTGTCTTAGTCATACGGCTTTCCTGGCAGACTGAGCGAGGGACAGAGGTTTATTATTATCGTCGCCTTCGCGTCGTTGAGTTTGATTTGTGCGATAATCGAACATGTCGCCGTTAATCGCTCATTCATCAAATCATTGAAGTGCGAGGCAGGCAATCCAGACGCGTGCCAAAGCGTGCGATTATCGTCCGCTTTAAGGCGCAGTGCCGGGTTGTAGCTTTTTATTTATATTAATATCAATGGCTTATGAAGTTCTGGCCCACCTGATCTTAAGACCATATTTGTGATGCGCATAACAGACGTTCTACAGCGCGACGATGGCGTGCAAAATGGTGTTTTTCCCGCGTAAGATTAGCAGGAAAGGGTATCCTGCGAGGCCGAGCTGGACTATCCTTGTCAGCGTCTGGCACGTGTGTGCCGTTGTGCGCTTTTTTTGGCTGAAAGGAGTAAAAAAATGGCGACAGGAAAGTCCTGCTCTCGCTGGTTTGCGGCTATGGCGGCCTTATTGATGGTGGTTAGCCTGAGTGGGTGTTTTGATAAAGAGGGCGATCAGCGCAAAGCGTTTATCGACTTCCTGCAGAATACGGCGATGCGTAGCGGTGAACGTCTGCCGACGCTGACCGCCGATCAG
Organism: Klebsiella sp. K47; assembly: GCF_051858335.1. NCBI lineage: Bacteria > Pseudomonadati > Pseudomonadota > Gammaproteobacteria > Enterobacterales > Enterobacteriaceae > Klebsiella > Klebsiella sp. K47. The sequence goes on along the minus strand of NZ_JBPYUI010000004.1, from coordinate 114,641 downwards.
AAAAAACAGTTTGGGCCTTTTGTCTCTGACTACGCGGTGATCTACGGTTACTCGCAGCAGGTGAGCCAGGCGATGGACGCTGGTCTGCGCCCGGTGGTGGACAGCGTCAATGCGATCCGCGTCCCGCAGGATTATATGACCCAGCGTGAGCCGCTGCGTCAGGCGAACGGCGCGCTGGGCGTGCTCAGCCAGCAGCTGCAGAATGCGAAAATGCAGGCCGATGCCGCGCATGGCGCGCTGAAGCAGGCTGACGATCTCAAGCCGGTCTTCGATCAGGTTTACGCCAAGGTGGTGACGGCGCCAGCCGACGCGCTGCAGCCGCTGATCCCGGCCGCGCAGATCTTTACCCAGCAGCTGGTTCAGGTTGGGGATTTTGTCGCTCAGCAAGGGACGCAGGTGAGCTTTGTCGCCAACGGCATTCAGTTCCCAACCTCCCAGCAGGCCAGCCAGTACAATGCGCTGATTGGGCCGCTGGCGGCGCAGCATCAGGCGTTTAATCAGGCATGGACGGCGGCGGTGAACGCCACCCGTTAATGCTTCATCTGGCTGACGTTGGCTGCGGCGAACGGGCAGGATGATGGACAGGATGCAAAAAGAACCCGGGGAGGGCGGTTGCCGCCGTTACCCGGGTTTTTTTATGGCTTATTTTACCTGCGGATTGACGCAGTTTTTCTCTACGTTGCCGTTCAGGGCGTCGATCAGGTTGTCCACCGCACAGGCCGCCATATTGTAGCGCGTCTCATGGGTGGCGGAGCCGATATGCGGCAGCGCGACGACGTTCGGCAGGCTCAGCAGCGGTGAGTCCTTGGCCAGCGGTTCGTGTTCGAACACATCGAGACCGGCAGCGTGGATCTCACCGTTCTGCAGGGCGGCGATCAGCGCCTGCTCGTCCACTACCGGGCCACGCCCGGCGTTAATGAAGATGGCGGAAGATTTCATTTTGGCAAACTGCGCCTGACCGAACAGATGGTGAGTCTCTTCGCTCAGGGGCAGGATCAGGCAGACAAAGTCAGCCTCCTGCAGCAGGGTATCGAGATCGCAATAGCGGGCATTGAAGCGTTCTTCCGCCTGCGGATGCTGGCGACGCGCGTTATACAGGATCGGCATGCCGAACCCGAAGTGGGCGCGCTGCGCCAGCGCCATACCGATGCGGCCCATGCCGACGATGCCTAAGGTTTTATGGTGAACATCCGTGCCGAACCAGTCCGGACCAATGCTCTTCGTCCATTCACCCGCTTTGACGCGCTCCGCCACTTCCACCACCCGGCGCGCGGTACTCAGCACCAGCGCCATGACCGTATCGGCGACGGTCTCGGTCAGCACGGTCGGGGTATGCATCAGCAGCACCCGGCGGGCGTTCAGCGCCTCGACGTCGAAGTTGTCATAGCCAACGGAAACGGTGGAGGTCGCACGCAGCTTCGGCATCTTCTCCAGCAGCGCGGCGTCAACCTTTTCGCTGGAGCCCAGCAGGCCTTCAGCCTGGGCGAAGGCCTCAGCGTGCTGCGAAACGGTCTCCGGCCGCAGGTTTTTCACCTGAGTGACGGAAAAGTGCTCCTCCAGACGCTGTAGCAGGTCGTCGGGAAGCGTTTTATAGAGAATGACAGACGGCTTCATGCGAATCTCCGTAGTATGAGTCGTTCAGGCGTGATGAGCGCCAAGTGGAAGGTTTTGATTATTAGCAGGCTTAACAATCAAAGTCAGCCATACTGAGGCGAAAAGCGCTACCCCCATAAAAATATAGGACGCTGCGGGGCTGCCGGTGGCGCCGTTCAGGTAGCCGACAAACCACGAGCCGCAGAAGGAGCCCAGGGCGCCCATGCTGTTGATCAGCGCCATGGCGCCCCCGGCGACGTTGCGCGGCAGCATTTCCGGAATAATGGCGAAGAAGGGGCCGTAAGGCGCATACATTGCCGCCCCGGCCACCACCAGCAGGGTGTAGGAGACCCAGAAGTGGTTGGCGCCGACCGCCCAGGAGCCGATGAAGGCCAGTCCGCCAATCAGCAGCAGCGGCCAGACGAACAGCTTACGGTTTTGCAGTTTATCCGAGGCCCAGGAGACGACGATCATGGCGATGGTGGCCGCCAGGTACGGGACAGAAGAGAGCCAGCCCACTTCCACCATCCCCATATTTTCACCGCCGCTGCGGATAATCGACGGCAGCCACAGTACAAAGCCGTATACGCCGATACTCCAGGCAAAATACTGCGCGCAGAGCAGGATCACGTTGCGGGAGCGGAAGGCTTCGCCATAGTTACGCACCGCTTTGATGCCTTGCTGTTCACGATCCAGTTGTTCCTGCAGCGCCGCTTTTTCACTCTCCGCCAGCCAGGACACCTGCGACGGCTTATCTTTCACCAGCACCCACCAGCAGAAGGCCCAGATCACCGCCGGCACCCCTTCGATGATGAACATTTCCCGCCAGCCGAAGGCCTGAATCAGGTAGCCGGAGACTACCGACATCCACAGGACCGTCACCGGGTTACCGAGGATCAGGAAGGTGTTGGCGCGAGAGCGCTCTGATTTGGTGAACCAGTTGCTGATATAGATAAGCATCGCCGGCATCACCGCGGCTTCGACGACGCCGAGGATAAAGCGGATCGCCGCCAGCGCCGGGATATTATGCACAATACCGGTCAGGGAGGCGCAACCGCCCCACAGGATCAGGCAGATAAAGATCAGTTTGCGAACGCTGCGGCGCTCCGCATAGATAGCGCCGGGGATCTGGAAGAAGAAGTAGCCGAGGAAGAACAGCGCCCCCAGCAGGGAGGAGATCCCCTTGGTGATGCCCAAGTCTTCGGTAATGCCTGCCGCGGAAGCGAAGCTGAAGTTGGCGCGGTCGAGGTACGCCAGGCTATACGTGATAAACACGATAGGCATGATGTACCACCAGCGTTTCGTTGCATTTGTTGAGCTATTCATAGGCTTGCCTCTGTCAATGAGGAGACATACGTCCGTCGAAACGGACGCTGCTGTGCCGCGCTGCAGGTAGGGTACAGGACGGCTGTTATCGTTGCGTAGAAAAGTTACTCGCCCAGCGCGTCGCGAGTGGGCAGCCCCTCGCTGTCGCCCTGGACCTGAATCGCCAGCGAACCGATTTTATTGCCGCGGTTCACCGCCTGAAGCAGGGTTTTGCCTTCCAGCAGGGCGCTAATCACCCCGACGGCAAAGCCGTCGCCGGCGCCGACGGTATCGACGACGTTATCGACTTTAATGGCATCGACCGTTCCCTGTTCGCCGCTGGCGCTCTTGAACCAGGCGCCGTCGCAGCCGGTTTTAATGACTACCGCCTTGACGCCGCGGGAGAGATAGAAATCGGCAATCCCTTCCGGGGTCTGCTGGCCGGTAAGAATCACGCCCTCTTTCAAGCCTGGCAAAACCCAGTCAGCCTGGAAGGCGAGACGGTTGAGTTTCTCCACCATCTCGGCTTCGCTTTTCCACAGTACCGGGCGCAGATTGGGGTCGAAAGAGAGGGTTTTTCCTTCGGCTTTCATTACCTTCGCCGCATGCTCCAGCAACGCGTAAGAGCTCTCAGAAAGGGCCGCCGCGACGCCGCTCAGGTGCAGATGGCGGGCGCTGGTGAAGTAGTCGGCGCGAAAATCGTCCGGCGAAAGATGGCTGGCTGCGGATCCTTTGCGGAAATACTCCACAATGGGATCGGTTCCATTTTCGACTTTCGATTTCATCTGGAAACCGGTAGCGAAGCGGTTGTCGATGGCCACAGCGTGGCTATCGATCCCCTCTTTCGCCAGCGATTGCAGTACGAAGCGGCCAAAGCTGTCGTTGCCGACGCGGCTCACCCAGCCGACTTTCAGACCCAGGCGCGCCAGGCCGGTGGCGACGTTCAGCTCGGCGCCGGCGACACGTTTCATGAAATGCTCCACCTCGGCCAGATCCCCGGTTTCGGTGGCGACAAACATGGCCATAGCTTCGCCGATGGTGATGACATCTAAATTTTCCACGACTTAATCCTCGCGTAACAGGTTGACGTAGCGGCGGGTCACGGCCGTCAGGTCATGGCCAGTCAGCGGAAACTCGATTCCACGCGGCGCGTCGGCGGGAAGATTATCGAGCAGGGCCAGCCAGCGTTCGGCGGCCTGATCCGGCGGTACAGCGCGGAATTTCTCATGATGAGGCTCCGCCGCTTTAACATGAATATAGCTGACCGCCGGCGCAAGATGACGTGCCGCCTCTTCCGGCGAATCGCCAACCCACAGCCAGTTGCCCATATCAAACGTTAAGGTGATCGGCAGCTGATGGACCCGGCAGGCGGCTTTGAAGCGCTGCATCGGCGCCAGCTGGCCGCAGTCGGTCTGGTCATTCTCTACCACCAACGCCATGCCGCTGTCGCTGAGGATATCGCGCAGCTCATCCAACTGCTGATTGTGGAGGAAATGGCCAAGGGAGAGCTTCAGCCACAGAGCGTTCAGAGTTTGCGCTTCCGCGAGCAGCGTCGGGAGATCCGGGTTAAGCTCGCCGTTGTCGGTGAACAGCGCCTGCGGCGCGGAGTAGCAGGCCAGCAGGCCGTGGCGCTCAATGGTGGCCGCCAGCGAGGGCAGAGCGTTGAGCTCTTCCGCGCTGCACAGCTCGCGGCGGATTTCGACGCCGTCCGCGCCGGCGTTGGCGATAAACGGCAGGACAGCGGCCTGCCCGCCTAAGGATTTAACATGGTCATTACCATACGCAGCGGTAACGACAATAATTTTTCTGGCCATCGCGCTCTTACTCCCGGCGTTTGTTGCTTAATCTTCTTAATACGCTAGATGGTATCGGTTCCATAAGAAAGGGCGAGATGTTTAATTTATGATCGGCATCACGAAGGATCGTTAACGGGAGGTTGATCCGCGGACGATAAGCTCGCCGGAAAATACCCGTTCGCGGATGGGGTCGTTAGTGCCGGCAATGCGCCGAATAACCTGTTCGACCGCCGCGTAGCCGATCTGCCACGTCGGCTGTTTGAGGGTGGTAATACCGACGCCGGCCAGCTCCGCCCACTCCAGTTCGTCGAAGCCCAGCAGGCCGATATCGCTCCCCCAGATCAGGCCGACGCGCTTTAGGGCGCGGGCTACCTGCAGCGTCAGCGCGCCGTTGGCGGAGATGACCGCTTTGCGCATCCCGCGGTGGCGGGCATGGAACTGACGCAGGACGTTGTCCAGCATCGCGCCGTCGTTAAGCTGCACCTCGGCGTTTTCGGCCACCACGCCGTGGTGGCGGGCAAGCGTGGCGCGAAAGGCGCTCAGGCGCTCGCGACGGGTATTCACCGAGCCCAGCGGTTCGCTGAGAAACAGGATGGCCTCGAATCCTTTTTCCACCAGATGTTCGGTGGCGGTGGTGGCGGCCTGGGCGTTATCAAGCCCGACCACATCGCAGGCGAAATCGGGGATTTTACGGTCGATCAGCACCATCGGCAGGGCCGACTGCTGCAGGCGGTTCAGACCATCCTCCCGCATGCCGACCGCGTTGACGACAATACCCTCCACCTGGTAGCTGCGCAGCAGGTCCAGGTAGTGCAGCTCCTGATCGAGCTCGTTATTGGTATTACACACCAGCAGGGTGAAGCCCTTTTCCCGGCAGGCTGCTTCAATGCCGCTCATGACGTTGACCGAGTAGGGATTGGTGATATCGGCGATGATCAGGCCGATGAGGCGGGTTCGGCCGTGCTTGAGGCCGCGGGCCATCAGGCTGGGGCGGTAGTCGAGTTCGGCAATGGCTTTTTCAATACGTGATAACAGGTCGTCGGAAAGCAGATGCTTCTCGCCGTTAAGATAACGTGAAATGCTGGTTTTGCCGGTCTTTGCGGCTTTCGCCACATCGCTGATAGTTGCACGCGCCGCTTTCGCCATGGTGGCTTCCTTTGCTGAAAATCTGCCAACACCTTAGCGCGAAAAATAGCGATATCAAGCATTTTGCCCGGCAGAGCGGCTGCCGGGCGACATGAGGTTGCGCTTACTGCAGCGGGCTGAGGGTAATTTCCACGCGACGGTTCTGCGCTTTGCCTTCCGCCGTGCTGTTGCTGGCGATCGGGTTCGCCGGGCCCATGCCGGTGGTGCGAATGCGATTGGCCGCCACGCCCTGGGTGATGAGCGCGCTGGCGACGCTGTCCGCACGCTGTTGCGACAGACGCATATTCAGCTCCTTGCTGCCGGTGCTGTCGGTGTAACCGACCACGTTAACAGCGGTTTTCTCATACTCTTTCAGCACCATGGCCACGCCGGTCAGGGTGTTGGCGCCGGCCGGCTTCAGGTTGGCGCTATTGCTGTCGAAGGTGACGTTATTCGGCATGTTCAGCACGATATTGTCGCCATTTCGCGTCACGCTGACCCCGGTTCCCTGCATTTTGTCGCGCAGCTTCGCTTCCTGCACGTCCATGTAGTAACCAATGCCGCCGCCGAGCGCCGCGCCGGCCGCTGCGCCAATCAGCGCGCCTTTGCCGCGGTCATGTTTGGAAGAGGAGAGCGCGCCGACGCCAGCGCCCACTAAGGAGCCAATACCTGCGCCAATACCGGATTTGCCTGCTTCACGTTCACCGGTATAGGGGTTGGTGGTGCAGCCAGAAATGGCCAGAGTGCCGCTGACCAGCGCCGCAATCATAAGTACGCGTTTTTTCATTTAATGTCCTTAATCCTTTTTATTCTTTGTCACAGCGAACGTGACGGTTGATTATGACGCGCGATTACGGAGAAAATTCCCCGGATACCATCTCTTTTTGTAAATAACATTGAACGGTTGCCCATCACGCCGTCATGACACCTGCATTCGCTGACCAGGAGCCGCCCTTGCCAACCTCATCTGCAACCAAAACCATCTTAACCGCCGCCCACTGGGGACCGATGCTGGTGGAAACGGACGGGGAAAACGTCCTCTCTTCCCGCGGCGCGCTGGCGACACCGTTTGCCAACTCGCTGCAAACGGCAGTGCGCGATCAGGTGCACAGCAAAACCCGCGTGCGCTATCCAATGGTGCGTAAAGGCTTCCTTGCTTCACCGGACAAGCCCCAGGGGGTCCGCGGTCAGGATGAATTCGTGCGGGTGAGCTGGGAGCAGGCGCTGGATCTGATCGATGCCCAGCATCGGCGGATCCGCGACAGCTACGGTCCGGCCTCCATTTTTGCCGGCTCCTACGGCTGGCGCTCTAACGGCGTATTGCATAAGGCGGCGACGCTGCTGCAGCGCTATATGAGCCTGGCGGGCGGCTATACCGGCCATCTTGGCGATTACTCCACCGGCGCGGCGCAGGCGATCATGCCTTACGTCGTTGGCGGCAATGAGGTGTATCAGCAGCAGACCAGTTGGCCGCTGGTGCTCGAGCACAGCGAAGTGGTGGTGCTGTGGAGCGCCAACCCGCTGAACACGCTGAAAATTGCCTGGAATGCCTCCGACGAGCAAGGGATCCCGTGGTTTGATCGGCTGCGCCAGAGCGGTAAGCGGCTGATCTGCATCGATCCGATGCGATCGGAAACCGTCGATTTCTTTGGCGATTCGATGGAGTGGATCGCGCCGCATATGGGCACCGACGTCGCGCTGATGCTGGGGATCGCCCATACGCTGGTGGAAAATGACTGGCAGGATGATGCGTTTCTTACCCGCTGCACCAGCGGCTACGATATTTTTGCCCGCTATCTGACCGGCGAAAGCGACGGCGTAGCGAAAACCGCTGAGTGGGCAGCAGCGATCTGCGGCGTTAAAGCAGATAAAATCCGCGAACTGGCGCAACTTTTCCACGAAAATACCACTATGCTGATGGCCGGCTGGGGCATGCAGCGTCAGCAGTATGGCGAGCAGAAACACTGGATGCTGGTCACTCTGGCCGCCATGCTGGGACAGATCGGCACCCCCGGTGGCGGGTTTGGTCTTTCCTATCATTTTGCCAACGGCGGCAACCCGACCCGCCGCGCGGCGGTGCTGGGCTCGATGCAGGGGAGCGTGGCCGGAGGCGTGGACGCGGTGGAGAAGATCCCGGTCGCACGAATTGTCGAGGCGCTGGAGAATCCGGGGGCGGAGTATCAGCACAACGGCATGGCGCGGCGCTTTCCCGATATTCGCTTTATCTGGTGGGCCGGCGGCGCCAACTTTACTCATCATCAGGACACCAACCGACTGATTCAGGCGTGGCAGAAACCGGAGCTTATCGTCATTTCCGAATGCTTCTGGACCGCCGCCGCGCGCCATGCCGATATCGTCCTGCCGGCGACCACCTCGTTTGAGCGCAACGATCTGACCATGACCGGGGACTACAGTAACCAGCATCTGGTGCCGATGAAGCAGGTGGTTGCCCCGCGAGATGAAGCGCGCGACGATTTCGCGGTCTTTGCCGACCTCAGCGAACGCTGGGAGGCGGGTGGCCGCGAACGCTTCACCGAAGGGAAGAGTGATTTGCAGTGGCTGGAGACTTTCTATCAGATGGCCGCCCGGCGCGGCGCCCAGCAGCAGGTGACGCTGCCGCCATTTGCCGAATTCTGGCAGGCTAACCAGCTGATTGAGATGCCGGAGGAGCCGGAGAATGCCCGTTTTGCGCGTTTCGCCGCCTTCCGCGCCGATCCCCAGGCCAACCCGCTGAAAACGGCGAGCGGTAAAATAGAGATCCACTCGCCGACCATCGCCGCTTTTGGTTACGCCGACTGTCCGCCGCATCCGATGTGGCTGGAGCCCGACGAGTGGCATGGCAACGCAGAGGCGGGGCAGCTGCAGCTGCTGTCGGCCCATCCGGCCCACCGTCTGCACAGTCAACTGAACCACACCGCGCTGCGCGAGCGCTATGCCGTCGCCGGGCGCGAACCGGTGACTATTCATCCGCAGGATGCGCAGGCGCGCGGGATTGTCGATGGCGATTTGGTGCGGGTATGGAACGCCCGCGGTCAGGTGCTGGCCGGCGCCGTGGTGACGGAGGGGATCCGCCCGGGGGTGATTTGCCTGCATGAAGGAGCGTGGCCCGACCTGGATCCGCAGGTCGGCATCTGCAAAAACGGGGCGGTGAACGTCTTAACCAAAGATATTCCGACATCCCGGCTGGGCAACGGCTGTGCCGGGAACACCGCCCTGGCGTGGCTGGAGAAATATACCGGCCCGGCGCTGCCGCTTACGGCATTTGATCCGCCGGCCAACGCATAATCCACGTCGGGTGCTGAGTATCGTCCTGCCATGCGCAGTCTTCAATCCGGAAGCCCTGCGCATGGTAGAAACTGACCGCCGATTCGTTCTTCTGATAAACCTCAAGGCTCAGCCAGGCGTAGTGCTGTTTGACTTCATCCAGCAGCGCCCGGCCAATACCCTGGCGGGTGGCGCCCGGCGCGACAAACAGCGCGCCGACGAAACGGGAGTCCAGCACGCTCACAAAGCCTTTTAACTCGCCATCCTGCTCCCAGACCCAGGTGCTGGCGGCGGGAAGATAGACATCCCGTACTACCGCGACGCTGTCGCGCCAGTAGCTTTCGCTGATAAAAGGATGGGCATGAATCGTGCTGTCCAGCCACAGCGCCAGCAGCGGCGCGGTATCTTCAGTGTCCCACTTGCGGATCATCCTGACCTCCAGGGTGACAGAAGCAGCCGGTGACATGGTCGTTGACCAGCCCACAGGCCTGCATAAAGGAATAACAGATTGTCGAGCCGACAAACTTAAAGCCGCGTTTTTTCAATGCTTTCGACAGCGCATCGGAGGCCGGCGTCGTGGCGGGAATTTCCGCCAGCGTCGCAGCGCGGGTCACCTGTGGCGCATTGTCGACGAAGGACCAGACAAAATCAGTGAACGACTCGCCATTTTCTTCCATCGCCAGATAGGCGCGGGCGTTGCCGATAATGGCCTGGATTTTTCCCCGATGGCGAATGATGCCGGTATCCTGCAGGAGTCGCTCGATATCGTCATCACCCATCGCCGCCACGCGCACCAGATCGAACTGGTGAAAAGCCTGGCGGTAGTTCTGCCGTTTTTTTAACACCGTGATCCACGATAAACCGGCCTGCTGGCCCTCAAGGCAGATCATTTCAAACAGCTGGCGACCCTCTTTTTGCGCCACACCCCATTCGGTATCGTGATACTCGATGTATAACGGATCCTGACTCACCCATCCGCAACGCTGCATAGCTGTTTCTCCCTCTGCGCTAAAAAAGTGGACGCCCGCCTTGACGGCTGAAAGATAAAGATAATAGTTAATACAGGGAAATCGTATCCCCACTAAAAACACAGCAATATTGCCGATTCGGCTCTTTTCTGGAGTCGCATTAATGATAATAAAGAAATGCAATGGCCTCCGGGGGTTCTTGATCCCGGCGAGCGTATCCGTCTGGGTGTCATGTGTCTCTGGAGCGAATGCCTGGCAACAGGAATATATCGCTATCGATACAAAAAGTAATACGTCGGAACGCTATACATGGGATAGCGATCACCAACCACGTTATGAAGATATTCTCGCCGAGCGGATGAAGTCCTCTGAGACGCCCGGCGGGCTGGCGTTAAACCAGGGGCTGGCGCCGCCGGACAGCGGCCGCGGCCTGAGCGTTGGCTGGAATTATCCGCTGGCAAACGGCGTAACCTCCGGGCCGGTGGCCAGCCTGCGCAGCGACGTCACCGCGCCGACGGTGAGAAACGCAGGCGAGGCGGGCTACGTTAACACGCTCGGCTGGCGCATGGATTATCAGGCGCTGTGGGGCGTGCATCCCTGGGCGCAGGTGAGCTATAACCAGTCGCTCGCCAGCGATGTCTGGGCGCCGATGACCCGTGCCAGGGGGGGAGGCTGGAGCGATGTCACCCTGGGCGCTGATATGCGGTTGGGATCCCACGTGGCGGCATGGGCAACGCTGTCGCAGGCGGATAACCTGCCGTCAGGGGAAAATACGCTCTATTTGATGGGGGTCAGCGCCAATTTTTAATCGGGAATTGTTACGCATTTGAAACGATGTGGTTATTGTTAAATCTCAGCAATGGCGCATTTCTGTGAGATAGCGCACACTAACTTTTTGCCTGTAATTTACGGAATGAATGTTATGCAATGCCATTCATTCCAACATTAATGCATTTCATTCCCCGCTGATGGCAGTTCATGCCTTTTTCCCCCACTGGATGAGGGGCCTTCGCTATTGTGGCGGCAGTTAATTTATCAGGACAACTGCTATGAACGCTGCAAACCGTCAATCGACCCGCTGGCTGACACTGATCGGCACCATCATCACCCAATTCGCTCTCGGTTCGGTTTATACCTGGAGCCTGTTTAACAGTTCGCTGTCTGACAAACTGGGCGAGCCGGTCAGTCAGGTGGCTTTTTCCTTTGGTCTGCTAAGCCTCGGGCTGGCGCTCTCTTCGTCGGTCGCCGGCAAGCTGCAGGAGCGCTTTGGCGTGAAGCGCGTCACCATGGCCTCCGGGATCCTGCTCGGCCTGGGCTTCTTCCTGACCGCGCACTCCAGCAGCCTGATGATGCTGTGGCTGAGCGCGGGCGTGCTGGTGGGGCTGGCGGACGGCGCCGGTTACCTGCTGACCCTGTCGAACTGCGTGAAATGGTTCCCGGAGCGTAAAGGGTTGATCTCCGCCTTCTCCATTGGCTCCTATGGTCTCGGCAGCCTGGGGTTCAAATTCATTGATTCCCACCTGCTGGCCACCGTTGGCCTGGAAAAAACCTTCGTTATCTGGGGCGCTATCGTGCTGGTGATGATCGTCTTTGGCGCGACCCTGATGAAAGATGCGCCAAATCACCCGGCAGCCACCGCGGCCAACGGCGTCGTGGAAAACGACTTCACCCTCGCCGAATCGATGCGTAAACCGCAGTACTGGATGCTGGCGGTGATGTTCCTGACGGCCTGCATGAGCGGTCTGTACGTAATTGGCGTAGCGAAAGATATTGCCCAGGGAATGGTCCACCTGGATGTCGCCACGGCGGCCAACGCGGTAACGGTTATCTCGATTGCGAACCTCAGCGGTCGCCTGGTGTTAGGTATCCTGTCTGATAAAATCTCCCGCATTCGCGTGATTACCATCGGTCAGGTCGTGTCGCTGGTGGGGATGGCCGCGCTGCTGTTCGCCCCGCTGAATGCCTTGACCTTCTTCGCCGCCATCGCCTGCGTCGCCTTTAACTTCGGCGGCACCATTACCGTCTTCCCGTCGCTGGTGAGTGAGTTCTTTGGTCTGAACAATCTGGCGAAAAACTATGGCGTGATTTATCTGGGCTTCGGTATCGGCAGCATCTGCGGCTCTCTCATCGCTTCGCTGTTCGGCGGTTTCTACGTGACCTTCTGCGTGATCTTCGCCCTGCTGATCCTCTCGCTGGCGTTATCCACCACCATTCGTCAGCCGAAAAGCACGGTATATAACGAGGCGCACGCCTGAAACCTGCGGCGTGAAACGTGCCCCTGGTTATTTCCCTAAGCAAATAGTGCCAATCCAGCCAAATGTTTTGTAAATGTTTGGCTGGATCACATTCCCTCCTGATACTTTTCTCGTTCCCTGTGGTCTACTTATCGCGGTTTGTAGAGGTTTCTGATAACCAACCCTAACGCACCCTATTAGCCTACTGACTCGTGCCACAGCGTCAGGCGGTGTTTTATTCTTCTTTTTCCAGGTTTGCTTGCATGAAATATATTAGAACGATGACGCAGCAGAAGCTTAGTTTTTGGCTGGCGCTGTACATCGGCTGGTTTATGAACGTCGCCGTTTTTTTCCGGCGTTTCGATGGTTATGCTCAAGAGTTCACTTTCTGGAAAGGGCTTTCCGGTGTTGTTGAACTGGTTGCCACGGTATTTGTCACCTTCTTCCTGTTACGTCTTCTGTCGCTGTTCGGCCGCCGTATCTGGCGCATTCTGGCGACGCTGATTGTCCTGTTTTCCGCCGCGGCGAGTTACTACATGACGTTCCTCAATGTGGTGATTGGCTACGGGATCATCGCTTCGGTGATGACCACCGATATCGACCTGTCGAAAGAGGTCATCGGCTGGCACCTGATCCTCTGGCTGGTGGCGGTGAGCGCGCCGCCGTTGCTGTTCATCTGGAGCAACCGCTGCCGCCATACGCTGCTGCGCCAGCTGCGCACCCCGGGCCAGCGGGTTAAAAACGTGCTGATCGTGGTGCTGGCCGGACTGATTGTCTGGGGACCCATCCGCCTGCTAGAGCTGCGCCAGCATGATGTGGAGCGCCATTCGGAAGTGGATATGCCGAGCTATGGCGGGGTGATCGCCAACTCTTACCTGCCGTCGAACTGGTTGTCGGCGCTGGGTCTGTACGCCTGGGCGCAGGTGGATGAATCCTCAGACAACAAATCGCTGATTAACCCGGCGAAGAAGTTCACCTACGTCGCGCCGGAAGGTCTGGATGATACCTACGTGGTGTTTATCATTGGCGAAACGACCCGCTGGGACCATATGGGCATCCTCGGCTATAGCCGCAATACCACGCCAGAGCTGGAGAAAGAGAAGAATCTCGTCGCCTTCCGCGGTTACTCGTGCGATACCGCTACCAAACTGTCGTTACGCTGCATGTTTGTGCGTGAGGGCGGGGCGGAAGATAACCCACAGCGGACGCTCAAAGAGCAGAATGTCTTTGCCGTGCTGCATCAGCTGGGCTTCAGCGGCAATCTGTACGCCATGCAGAGCGAGATGTGGTTCTACAGCAACACGATGGCCAACAATATCGCCTACCGCGAGCAGATTGGCGCCGAGCCGCGCAACCGCGGTAAGAGCGTTGACGATATGCTGCTGGTGGATGAGATGAAGCGCGGTATGGCGCAGGGCAACGCCTCCGGTAAGCATCTGATCATTCTCCACACCAAAGGCTCCCACTTTAACTACACCCAACGCTACCCGCGCAGCTTCGCCCAGTGGAAACCGGAGTGCGTCGGCGTCGACAAAAAGTGCTCGAAAGCGGAACTGATCAATTCCTACGACAATAGCGTGACCTATGTCGATCACTTTATCGTCAGCGTCCTCGACCAGCTGCGGGATAAGAAAGCGATTGTGTTCTATGCCGCCGACCACGGGGAGTCGATTAACGAGCGTGAACACCTGCACGGTACGCCGCGCAAGATGGCGCCGCCGGAGCAGTTCCGCGTGCCGATGATGGTGTGGATGTCGGATAAGTACCTGGAAAATCCCGATCACGCCGCCGCGTTTGCCCATCTGCAGCAGCAGGCTGCGATGAAGGTGCCGCGCCGTCACGTCGAGCTGTACGACACCATTATGGGCTGCCTCGGCTATACCTCGCCGGATGGCGGGATCAATGAGAACAACAACTGGTGCCGGTGGAAAAAGTAAGGCCCGATAGTTTTCAGATTCTCGGGTCTGTTTTCCTTTCCTGAGCCCAGGATAAGCTAATCCCTCGCCGGCTGACGCCGCGCGAGGGATTTTTTTCGCACAGTGGACGTGTCTGGCAGGTGACCTCTTCTTCTTTGATTACCCCTGTTTCCTCGCTTCCCCTGTGCATGAACTTTTCATGGAGAGAAAGGATGAAGGTGATAAAGGGGTTGGTCCTACTGTGCCTGATGATGCTCGCGGGCTGCCAGTCTGAGGAAGAGACCAGCCAGTTCCTGCTGGCCTGTAAATACGATGCGCCAGCGACGATCGCAGCCATGCTGGATAACGGCATTGATGTGGATGGTCAGGATAAAACCGGCTTAAGCGGCCTGATGGTCGCTGCTGCGGAAAATCGACGCGATGTGGTGGAATTGCTGCTTAAGCGTCGGGCGAAGCCGAACCTCCAGACGCGCCAGGGCGTCACGGCGCTGATGCTGGCGGCGGCGCGTGGCAGCGATACCGCGATTATCGGCGATCTTCTCCAGGCGGGAGCGTCGGTGAATCAGACCTCCATCGACAAGAGTACGGCATTGATGTCCGCCATCTCCGACGGCGGGGACATCAGAAACGACTATCAGCATATTCTGGCGATGAAAAAGCCCGATGCGCCTGTCGAAGAGGAGAGTACGCTGGACAAGATAGTTGGCGCAACGGCGGCGAAATCGCTGGCGACGGGCAATCGCGCGCTGATGACCGAAGACATGGCGTTACAACTGGCGCCCGGCGCGTTTAAGAAGAACGTCGACGAGATCGTGGCGCTGCTCCTCAAGCACGGCGCGGACGTGAAGGCTGTCAACGCGTCCGGGGAATCGGCCTTTTTCCTCGCTGTCGATCACGCGCGATCGGCGGAAACCATCACGACGTTGGCCAACGCCGGGGCGGACACCAGCCTGGCGGATAAATCCGGCACCACACCGCTGATGCTGGCGGCGGCGGGGGATGATCCCGATCTGGTGCTGGCGCTGTCGGCCTCCGGGGTGGAAGTGGATCAGCCGAACCGTGAAGGACTCACGGCGCTGCAGGTGGCGGCGGGGCAGGGGGCGCCTGCGGTGATCGCGGCGCTGGTGCAGCGCGGCGCAAAGGTGGACCAGCTTTCCGCCAACGATCTCAGCCCGCTGATGCTGGCGGTCAAAATGAATAATAAAGCCAATGTCGAGGCGCTGCTTGCGGCTGGCGCCAGCGTCAACCTCAGCAATAAGGCCGGCTATACGGCGATTGGCTACAGCCGGGCCGGCGAGGTTCGCCAGCTGCTGCTGGCACAGCATGCCGAGCTGAAGGGGCAGGCCGCGCATATGGCGCAAAGCGAACTGCAGTTTTGTGCTAATGCCTTTGCCGACAAGCTGGCATACAGCGACATCGCCCGGGCGGTGAATAACGATACCCGCCCGGATATTATGCGTCATCAGCAATCCTGCCCGGAGCTGGGGGAGCTGACGATGCTACTGGGAGAGTTTACATTCACCCCGGCGGGCGCGACCTATCTCGGCGAGCCGGTGACATGTAAGGTATCCGAGTATCGCAAAACGTTTGAGGTCAACTGCCGCTAAAAACGTTGAGCAACCGGCGATTCGCTGCTCAGGCTGCTGAGTTTCTCGCCGGTTGAGCGATTTTTTGAAAATAAGGCATTGACGGGTAGGCATCCCAGCAGTAAGATGCGCCCCGCATTCGGTGATTGGCGCAGCCTGGTAGCGCACTTCGTTCGGGACGAAGGGGTCGGAGGTTCGAATCCTCTATCACCGACCAAATTCGAAAAGCCTGCTCAATGAGCAGGCTTTTTTGCATCTGGGGCCTGCGAGGATGAGAACCTCCGGGGGCAGGAGGTTCGACTCGAGCGAAGCGAGAGAACGTTGCGTCAGCAACGGCCCGCAGGGCGAGCCACGAAGTGGTGAGTCATCCTCTATCACCGACCAAATTCGAAAAGCCTGCTCAATGAGCAGGCTTTTTTGCATCTGAGGCCTGTGAGGATGAGAACCTCCGGGGGCAGGAGGTTCGACTCGAGCGAAGCGAGAGAACGTTGCGTCAGCAACGGCCCGCAGGGCGAGCCACGAAGTGGTGAGTCATCCTCTATCACCGACCAAATTCGAAAAGCCTGCTCAATGAGCAGGCTTTTTTGCATCTGAGGCCAGTGAGGATGAGAACCTCCGGGGGCAGGAGGTTCGACTCGCGTTTCGTAGGCCCGCGCAAGCGCAGCGCCGCCGGGCATCATCAGTGCACGACTGGCCAAAAATACCACCAAAATCACAATAAACGTCTTTACTCACGTTTTCAGCCGGCTATTCGCTATTTTGTGACATCTTCCATTGCATTTTTTTATCGATGAACAGATCTTTTTTCGCGAAGCTTATGGCTGAATGCAGCATTTTCCGCTGTGCGTTTTAACGTTCACGCTATTAATCGCTCACATATTGGTCACACAGCAAGAAATTTTTCTCATTTGCTGGCATTGTTTCCCACTGGGTGTTGCAAATTAATAAGGTCTTTATTCTGCTGAATTGCCAGTAGCATAAATTTCTCTGCTGAAAATAGCGTCCTGAAGTTTTTTTAATCTTTGCCTGCCGTTTCTCACGCTGGATGTAAAACCCGGCTGGCTGTATTGACGTTTCCCCATTCTGTTGACAGATTGTAGGGCATGAGGGGCATTTCATGGAGAATCCGTACTGCAACTCAGTCGTTTTTGCGAAAGGAATCCCCATCTCTCTCTACGCCTTCGGGCACCACCGACCGGACCGGGTAAAAAATAAATAAAGGTCCGGCGGATATATGCAAACAACATCACAATTTTGGAGCAGAATAATGAGTATTTCCTTGAAGAAATCAGGGATGCTGAAGCTTGGTCTGAGCCTGGTCGCCATGACCGTCGCCGCCAGCGTGCAAGCGAAAACCCTGGTTTATTGTTCTGAAGGCTCGCCGGAAGGATTTAACCCACAGCTCTTCACCTCTGGCACCACCTATGATGCCAGCTCCGTACCGATCTATAACCGCCTGGTCGAATTTAAAACCGGTACGACGGAAGTTATTCCAGGACTTGCTGAGAAATGGGAAGTCAGTGCGGATGGCAAAACCTATACTTTCCACCTCCGTCAGGGTGTGAAGTGGCAGGATAATAAAGACTTTAAACCAACCCGTGACCTGAACGCCGATGACGTGGTGTTCTCCTTCGATCGCCAGAAGAATACTAATAACCCGTACCATAAAGTTTCAGGCGGCAGCTATGAATACTTTGAAGGGATGGGCTTACCGGACCTGATTAGCGAAGTGAAGAAAGTGGACGATAATACCGTCCAGTTCGTCCTGACCCGTCCGGAAGCGCCGTTCCTCGCTGATCTGGCCATGGACTTCGCCTCCATTCTTTCGAAAGAGTATGCTGACAACATGCTGAAAGCCGGCACGCCGGAAAAAGTGGATCTCAATCCTATCGGTACCGGCCCATTCCAGCTGCTGCAATACCAGAAAGATTCCCGCATTCTGTATAAAGCCTTCCCGGGCTACTGGGGCACCAAGCCGAAGATCGATCGTCTGGTCTTCTCCATCACCCCGGACGCTTCCGTGCGCTATGCCAAGCTGCAGAAAAACGAGTGCCAGGTGATGCCGTACCCGAACCCGGCGGACATCGCGCGCATGAAGGAAGATAAGAACATTACCCTGCTGGAACAGCCGGGTCTGAACGTTGGTTATCTCTCCTTTAACACCGAGAAGAAACCGCTGGACGACGTCAAAGTACGTCAGGCGCTGACCTACGCGGTCAACAAAGAAGCGATCATCAAAGCGGTTTACCAGGGCGCAGGCCAGGCGGCGAAGAACCTGATCCCGCCGACCATGTGGGGCTATAACGACGACGTTAAGGACTACACCTACGATCCGGAGAAGGCGAAGCAGCTGCTGAAAGAAGCGGGCCTGGAAAAAGGCTTCACCATCGATCTGTGGGCGATGCCGGTACAGCGTCCGTACAACCCGAACGCCCGCCGCATGGCGGAGATGATTCAGGCTGACTGGGCCAAGATTGGCGTCCAGGCCAAGATCGTCACCTACGAGTGGGGCGAGTATCTGAAGCGGGCGAAAGCGGGCGAGCACCAGAGCGTGATGATGGGCTGGACCGGCGACAACGGGGATCCGGATAACTTCTTCGCGACCCTGTTCAGCTGCGCCGCGGCGAAAGACGGCTCCAACTACTCGCGCTGGTGCTATAAGCCGTTTGAAGATCTTATTCAGCCGGCCCGCGCTACCGACGACCACAACAAGCGTATTGAACTGTACAAACAGGCTCAGGTAGTGATGCATGACCAGGCTCCGGCGCTGATCATTGCTCACTCCACCGTCTATGAGCCGGTGCGTAAAGAAGTCAAAGGCTATGTGGTGGACCCGCTGGGCAAACACCACTTCGATAACGTCTCTGTCGAATAATAAGCACGATGCCTGACCCCCTCTCCCCGCGTGGGAGAGGCGGGGGGCGTATTCCCGCTATTCCGGGGAATGCTTTTGTGAGCAATACAGACGCCCTGTCGCCAGGCGGGGCGTCACTAGAGAGAATCCGGGTTATGTTGCAGTTTATTCTCCGACGTCTGGGACTAGTCATCCCGACATTTATCGGTATCACCCTTCTCACCTTTGCTTTCGTCCATATGATCCCCGGCGATCCGGTGATGATTATGGCGGGCGAACGTGGTATTTCCCCCGAACGTCACGCGCAGCTGCTGGCCGAAATGGGCCTTGATAAGCCGCTGTGGCAGCAATATGCCCACTATATCTGGGGCGTGCTGCACGGCGATTTAGGCATCTCGCTGAAAAGCCGCATTCCCGTGTGGCAGGAGTTTGTCCCGCGCTTTAAAGCCACTCTTGAGCTGGGCGTCTGCGCGATGATCTTCGCCGTCGCCGTCGGCATTCCGGTGGGCGTGCTGGCTGCGGTAAAACGCGGCTCCATCTTTGACCACACCGCGGTGGGCCTGGCGCTGACCGGCTACTCAATGCCTATCTTCTGGTGGGGCATGATGCTGATTATGCTGGTTTCGGTGCAGCTAAACCTGACGCCGGTCTCCGGGCGTATCAGCGATACGGTGTTCCTTGACGATACCCTGCCGCTGACCGGCTTTATGCTGATCGACACCGCCATCTGGGGCGAGCAGGGCGACTTTATTGACGCCTTAATGCATATGATCCTGCCCGCTATCGTGCTGGGCACCATCCCGCTGGCGGTGATCGTGCGTATGACCCGTTCGTCGATGCTAGAAGTGCTTGGCGAAGACTATATCCGTACCGCGCGCGCCAAAGGCCTGACCCGGATGCGGGTGATCGTGATCCACGCGCTGCGTAACGCGATGCTGCCGGTGGTCACTGTGATTGGTCTGCAGGTGGGCACCCTGCTGGCGGGCGCCATCCTGACCGAAACCATTTTCTCATGGCCTGGTTTAGGTCGCTGGCTGATCGACGCGCTGCAGCGTCGCGATTATCCGGTGGTGCAGGGCGGGGTGCTGCTGGTGGCGACGATGATTATCCTCGTCAACCTGCTGGTCGACCTGCTGTACGGCGTGGTGAACCCGCGTATCCGGCATAAGAAGTAAGGGGCCATCATGTCACAAGTTACTGAAAATAAAGTTATCGCTGCGCCGGTACCCATGACTCCGCTGCAGGAGTTCTGGCACTATTTCAAACGCAACAAAGGGGCGGTCGTCGGGCTGGTATACGTGGTGGTGATGATCGTCATCGCGGTATTCGCCAACTTCCTCGCCCCCTATAACCCGGCGGATCAGTTCCGTGATTCGCTGCTGGCGCCGCCGTTCTGGCAGGACGGCGGCAGCATGGCGCATCTGCTCGGCACCGACGACGTGGGCCGCGATATTCTGTCGCGCCTGATGTACGGCGCCCGCCTGTCGCTGCTGGTGGGCTGCCTGGTGGTGGTTCTGTCGCTGATCCTCGGCGTGGTGCTCGGCCTGGTAGCGGGCTATTTCGGCGGAGTGGTGGACTCAATCATCATGCGCGTCGTCGATATTATGCTGGCGTTGCCGAGTCTGCTGCTGGCGCTGGTGCTGGTGGCAATCTTCGGGCCCTCCATCGTCAACGCCTCGCTGGCGCTAACCTTCGTGGCGCTCCCGCACTATGTGCGTCTCACGCGCGCCGCGGTGCTGGTGGAGGTCAACCGTGACTATGTGACCGCCTCCCGCGTAGCGGGCGCCGGCGCGATGCGCCAGATGTTCGTTAATATTCTGCCTAACTGTCTCGCGCCGCTGATCGTTCAGGCGTCGCTGGGCTTTTCCAACGCCATTCTCGACATGGCAGCGCTGGGGTTCCTCGGCATGGGCGCGCAGCCGCCGACGCCGGAGTGGGGCACCATGCTTTCCGACGTGTTGCAGTTCGCGCAGAGCGCCTGGTGGGTAGTCACCTTCCCGGGCGTGGCGATCCTGCTGACGGTGCTGGCATTTAACCTGATGGGTGACGGTCTGCGTGACGCGCTCGATCCCAAACTGAAGCAGTAAGAGGTTCGAGATGGCGTTATTGAATGTAGATAAATTATCGGTGCATTTCGGCGATGAAAACGCGCCGTTCCGCGCCGTAGACCGCATCAGCTATAGCGTGAAGCAGGGTGAAGTGGTCGGTATCGTCGGAGAGTCCGGCTCCGGTAAATCTGTCAGCTCGCTGGCGATTATGGGGCTGATTGACTATCCCGGCCGGGTGATGGCGGACAAACTGGAATTTAACGGCCGCGATCTGCAGCGCATCTCTGAAAAAGAGCGGCGCCAGCTGGTGGGGGCGGAAGTGGCGATGATCTTCCAGGATCCAATGACCAGCCTCAACCCGTGCTTTACCGTCGGCTACCAGATTATGGAAGCGATTAAGGTCCATCAGGGTGGTAATAAGCAAACCCGCCGCCAGCGGGCCATCGACCTGCTGAACCTGGTGGGCATTCCCGATCCGGCCTCGCGGCTGGACGTCTATCCGCATCAGCTTTCCGGCGGCATGAGCCAGCGCGTGATGATCGCGATGGCGATTGCCTGTCGGCCAAAACTACTGATTGCCGATGAACCGACCACCGCGCTGGACGTGACCATTCAGGCGCAAATCATTGAGCTACTGCTGGATCTGCAGCAGCAGGAGAATATGGCGCTGGTGCTGATCACCCACGACCTGGCGCTGGTGGCGGAAGCCGCGCATAAAATTATCGTTATGTACGCGGGTCAGGTGGTGGAGACCGGTGACGCGAAAGATATCTTCCGCGCGCCGCGCCATCCTTATACCCAGGCGCTGCTGCGCGCGCTGCCGGAATTCGCCCAGGATAAAGCGCGTCTGGCCTCGCTGCCGGGCGTGGTGCCGGGGAAATATGACCGTCCCAACGGCTGCCTGCTTAATCCGCGCTGCCCCTATGCCACGGATAAATGCCGTAGCGAAGAGCCGGCGCTCGCGGATCTGACCGGCGGCCGCCAGTCTAAATGTCACTACCCACTCGATGATGCCGGGAGGCCTGGATTATGAGTACGCAAAAGGCCGCCACGCCACAACCGCTGTTGCAGGCCATTGATCTGAAAAAACACTATCCGGTGAAGAAGGGGTTATTCGCCCCGGAACGGCTGGTGAAGGCGCTGGACGGCGTCTCCTTTACCCTTGAGCGCGGTAAAACGCTGGCGGTAGTGGGGGAGTCGGGCTGCGGCAAATCGACCCTCGGTCGTCTGCTGACGATGATTGAGATCCCCACCGGCGGCGAGCTCTATTATCAGGGGCAGGATCTGCTTAAGCACGACCCGCAGGCGCAGAAGCTGCGGCGGCAAAAAATCCAGATTGTGTTCCAGAACCCGTATGGTTCGCTGAACCCGCGTAAAAAAGTGGGGCAGATTCTGGAGGAGCCGCTGCTGATTAACAGCAGCCTGAGCAAAGAGCAGCGGCGTGAAAAAGCGCTGGCGATGATGGCGAAAGTGGGCCTGAAAACCGAGCATTACGATCGCTACCCGCATATGTTCTCCGGCGGTCAGCGTCAGCGTATCGCTATTGCTCGCGGGCTGATGCTGGATCCAGATGTGGTGATTGCCGATGAGCCGGTCTCCGCGCTGGACGTTTCGGTACGCGCCCAGGTGCTGAACCTGATGATGGATCTGCAGCAGGATTTAGGGCTGTCCTACGTGTTTATCTCCCACGACCTGTCGGTCGTCGAGCACATCGCCGATGAAGTGATGGTGATGTATCTCGGCCGCTGCGTGGAGAAGGGCACCAAAGACCAGATCTTCAACAATCCGCGTCATCCGTACACCCAGGCGCTGCTGTCGGCGACGCCGCGTCTGAACCCAGACGACCGGCGCGAGCGGATCAAGCTGACCGGCGAACTGCCGAGCCCGCTAAATCCGCCACCGGGCTGCGCCTTTAACGCGCGCTGTCGCCGTCGCTTTGGCCCCTGCACTCAGCTCCAGCCGCAGCTGAAGGATTACGGCGGCCAGCTGGTGGCCTGCTTTGCCGTCGACCAGGATGAGAATCCGCAAAAGTCCCACGCCTGATGGCGCGCTCCCGGTCCCATGGCCGGGAGCTTCTCTCCCGCCGTGGATAAAACCTGGCGCTTACGCATATTGCCGCAGTTTATGTCACGCTCTCAGAGCATTCTTCGTAGATTATCCGAAAAAATAAGCCTTTCAGTCCATTTTTATAGAATTAAAGAGAAATTAAAATGGTTCAGGTTTATTCTTTCGCTGATCTGACGCTATGATTTCATCATGACCTAATACTTTATATAAAAACGACTGGGAAGCGTGGTGATTGCGGGAAGTTAAGGATGTACGCATACCTAAAAAATGGGGCTACCCTTCTGCAAGGGAAATGTTAGTGTAGCGATACTTCTGCCGTGGAATCATCCCGAAAATCAAATTCTAAACTATTATAACCCTGTCAATCGTGTGTATTGGTACGTCACCATCGGCGCGTTATCTGCCATCCCAGAAGCGTCACGATATTTTTAATATACCCAGAAAATAACAACAAACTTAATATGAAATTTTTAAAATCATGAGGTTATCAATGAGCCATTATGATGATCTGCAGCGCTTTCAAGAAAAAACGCGGACGCAAAACCTCAACTTTCAGAATCTTTCTTCGCAAGCCGCCACGCGGGAACACGGCGACTGGGCAATCCTCAATCAGCTAAATCCCGGCGCCGAGAAACCCTCTTCTCTGGCGCTGGGAGGCTCGGTCTCCGCGCCGTTGCCGCAGTCGGTGCCCGCGGATCTGTTCCGCCAGGTAGAGGCGGCCGTAGCAGCGGCGCCAACCTCTGATCCTGTTGTGTCTGCCGCTTCGGCCGCGCCTGCTACTTCCCAGCCGGTCGTGGAGACCGCCGCAGCCGCACCGGAGCCGGTCAGGCAGGAGCCTGCGCCGACCCCTGCGCCTTCAATTCCGGCGTCGGAACCGGCCATGGCGCCGCCGCCGAGAATGGCCCCCCGACCCGCGCCCGCCGCCGAGAACTATGCCCACCTGTTCGCCGCGAAAAGCGCGGAGCCGGTGGCGAAAAATAAAGACCAGCCTTTGAAATCACTTCTGGAAAGGATCGCGACATGCCGTTGATTTGCGTCTGTTCACCGAAAGGCGGCGTAGGGAAAACGACCCTGGCGGCCAATTTAGCCTATTCGCTGGCGCGGACGGGCAGCAAAGTTCTGGCGCTGGATTTTGATGTCCAGAACGCGCTGCGTTTGCATTTTGGCGTACCGCTGAACGATGAGCGGGGCTATGTGGCGAAGGCGCTGGAGCTGCACGACTGGAGCCAGTGCGTGTTGAGCGCCGGCAGTAATATTTTCGTCCTGCCATATGGCGAAGTGAGTGAGGCGCAGCGTCAGGCGTTTGATGAGCAACTGACCCATAATGACCATTTCCTCCAGCGCGGTCTGTCCGCGCTGCTTAATTATCCCGGGCTTATCACCATCGCCGATATGCCCCCTGGACCTTCGCCCGCGCTAAAGGCGCTGACGGGGCTGGCGGACCTGCATCTTATCCCGCTGCTGGCGGATACCGCCTCGATGTCGACCCTGGCGCACGTAGAAAAGCAGCGCCTGACCGGCGCGGCGCTGAATTATAAGCACGGGCACTATTTCGTCATTAACCAAAGCGATAGCCGTCGCCAGGTCAGCCGGGACGTCACCAGCCTGATGGAAGAGAAACTGGGCGAGCGACTGCTTGGCGTGATCCATCGTGATGAAAGCGTGGTGGAGGCCAATGCCTCGCAGAAGTCGATCCTGGACTTTAACGCTTCCTCGGCAGCGGCCTTCGATATTGAAATCATGGCTAAAAAAATATCTTCGCTGTTGGGTATTCATATTGGCGATGGCACGGTGCACAGCCAGCCACGCATGTCAGGGCGTTAACTTTTTGCAGGGCTGCTGAATGAAAAAATCTCTTTTTTGGTTGCTGGCGCTGGTGCTGTCACCCGTCGCCGTGCTGGTGGTGATCACGCCGATGGACAGCCAAAAGCAGTATATTTTTGGTCTGTTAAGTATCGGTATTCTCTTTCTGATGGGCTTCAGCAAGCGCCGCAGCGTATCGGTCATTATGGTCGTCACGTCGCTGCTGATGTCCACCCGTTACATGTATTTTCGCCTCACGCAGACCCTGCACTTCAACTCGTCCATTGAAGCTATTCTCGGCATGGGACTCTTTCTGGCGGAAGTCTATATCTGGGTGATGCTACTGCTGAACTATCTGCAGACGGTCTGGCCGCTGAAGCGCGGCATTGTTCCGCTGCCGGATGATATGAGTAAGTGGCCGACGGTCGATATCTATATTCCGAGCTATAACGAACCGCTGGAGGTGGTGCGCGATACCGTCCTGGCGGCACAATGCATTGATTATCCAAAAGATAAAATGAAAATCTATCTTCTGGATGACGGTAAGCGCAGCGAGTTTGCCGTGTTCGCCGCCGACGTTGGGGTGGGCTATATCACCCGCAATGACAACAAGCACGCCAAAGCGGGGAACCTTAACCATGCGCTGACCCTGACTCAGGGGGAGCTTATCTGCGTTTTCGACTGCGACCACGTCGCCACGCGCGTCTTCCTGCAGGCCACCGTCGGCGGCTTCCTGAAAGACCCGATGCTGGCTCTGGTGCAGACGCCGCACTACTTCTATTCCCCGGATCCATTTGAACGTAACCTCTCCGTCGGACGCAACATTCCCAACGAAGGGATGTTGTTCTATGGCCCGATTCAGCAGGGGAACGACAACTGGAACGCCACCTTTTTCTGCGGCTCCTGCGCGGTGATCCGTCGCGAGGCGCTGGCGCAGATCGGCGGTTTCGCCGTCGAAACGGTGACCGAAGATGCTCATACGGCGCTGAAGTTTCAGCGTCTGGGGTGGAAGTCGGCCTTTCTCGATATCCCGCTGGCCGCAGGCCTCGCTACTGAACGCCTGGTGGTGCACGTCATCCAGCGTACCCGCTGGGCGCGCGGGATGACGCAGATTTTCCGCGTCGATAATCCGCTGTTTGGCCGCGGGCTGACTTTTCAGCAGCGCTTGTGCTATCTCAGCGCCATGCTCTACTACCAGTTCGCGCTGCCCAGGGTGGTGTTTGTCACCGCCCCGCTGGCTTACCTGCTGTTTAACCTCAATATTATTTACTCGTCGGCGAGCCTGATTGTCTCCTATGCCCTGCCGCACCTGTTCCTCGCTATTTACGTTGGTTCGCGAATGAACGGCCGCTATCGCTACAGCTTCTGGGGGGAGATCTACGATATTGTGCTGGCCTTCCACCTGGTGCTGCCGACTCTGGTGACGATGATTTTCCCCAAACGCGGCAAGTTTAACGTTACCGATAAGGGGGGGCTGCTTGACGTCGGCTACTTCGATTTCACCGTGGTGCGCCCGCACCTGGTGGTGGCCTGCCTGCTGGCCCTGGGGGTGATCGTCGGCATCGTCCGGGCGATTGGCCATGACTATTTTGGCTCGGATCCCAACGTTATCGCCCTCAACGTCGGGTGGGGGATCTACAGTCTGATCTTCCTGCTGGCGGCGATTGCCGTGGCGCGCGAAACGCGGCAGGTGCGAAAAACCATTCGTATCGATGTCGACATTCCGGTGGTGATCCATTACGCCAGCGGCATCGTCTCGCGCAGCCATACCGCGGATCTGTCGATGGGCGGCTGCCGCGTGGTCGCGCTTGATAATCGCCATCTGGAGGATGACATCGAAGAGATTGAGCTGATCCTGCAGTCCGGGGCTATCTCGATTCCGGCCCAGCTGGTCACCTCTGACGAGCGCTTCCTGCGCCTCAAGTTTGATGAAGATATTCCGCTTTCGCGCCGCCGTGAACTGGTGCGCGTGGTGCTGGCCCGCGCGGATGCGTGGATTAATCCGCCGCGCCCGCAGGATAACCCGTTCCGCTCCTTCTTCACCATTTTACGCTGCGTGTTCGAACTGTTCTGGCTGACGTGGAAAACCCGTCGCAGCCAGCGCAATCGGGCAACAGTGGCGAAAACGGCGCAGGAGGATGGGACGTTATGAAGCGATTAACCACGCTGGCGCTGCTGGCAGGGATGCTCTCTGCGCCTGCGCTACACAGTGAAGAACCGGGCTCCGGCGCCGCTGCCCCGCTGAGCTTCCCGCAGCTCAACGACGCGGCGGACAGCGAGCCAGGCGACGAACCTCCGGCTGCCTCGCCGGAGGAGGGCGCCTCTCCGGCAGCCCCCGCCACCGCCGGCGATGCGGCGGCGACGGCCCCTGCGCCGGTTATGCCGGACTTACCCCCGCCGGTGAGCGGCACGGCCGCGCCGGAGGTCATTCCTGTCGCTCCGGTCTGGGGAGGCGATCTGAATCTGGCGCAGATGGGGATGCCGGACGGGATTATCCTCAGCGGCGGCCAGCGACAGGGTGGGGTCAGCTTTACCCTGCCTGCCGATCAGGTGGTGATCCATTCGCAGCTCAGCCTTGCCGTTCGCGTATCGCCGGAGATGGCGAGCCGCAACGCCACCCTGCAGCTGATGCTCAACGGTCAACCGCTCGGCACGCTGCCGCTGGGCGCCGATGGCGAGGATGTCTCCCATTATCAGCTGGATATTCCGCCCGCGCTGATGGTCTCCAGCAATAACCTGAGCGTGAAGATCAACGATGGCGATACCCTGCAGTGCCAGCGTGACATTCATGATACGTCGCGGGTGACGGTGCTGCCCACGTCGCATTTCAGCTGGGAAAGCCAGCAGCTGAACATCAGCGACGACCTGAGCCACTTCCCGCGGCCCTTCTTTGACAGCATGCAGATGACCCCGGCGGACATTGCGGTCGCCTATGGGGCCAAGCCGTCGGCGGACGTCTTCAGCGCCGCGGCGCTGATCTCCTCCTGGCTGGGTATCCAGGCGGACTATCGCGGCATTGCCTTCAGCGCTCTGCGCGACCGTCTGCCGGAACGCCACGGCATCGTGATTGGCCATCCGGGGGAGCAGGTGGGCGGCATGATGCTGCCGGAAACCGATAAGCCGCTGCTGCGCATCATCGCCAACCCCGCCAATCCGGCCTATAAACTGCTGCTGATTGTCGGTAAAAACGATACGGCGCTGCGCATGGCCGCCTGGCGGTTAACCCGCGGCAACTTTGCGCCGCAAACCGCGACGCTGGATGTCGAACCGCAGACCATCCCGGTTGGCAAAGCATATGATGCCCCGCGCTGGATCCCCACCGATCGTCCGGTCAAGCTCAGCGAGCTGCTGCGTAAGGATCAAAGCCCGACCGTCAGCGGCGTCTGGCACGAACCTTTACGTATCGCCTTCCGCGCCGCGCCCGATCTCTATCTGTGGGATGGGGAGACCATTCCGCTACAGGTTGGCTACCGCTTCCCATCGGAAAGCTGGATTAATGAGGACAAGTCCTTGCTGAGCGTAACGCTCAACGGCACCTTCCTCAACAACCTGCCGATGAACAAGCAGGGGCCGCTGGAGAAAGTCTGGCGCTACCTCGGGGGCGATGCGCGCCAGGAGCGCTTTACCATCCCGCTGGCGCCCTACCTGATTTACGGCGATAACCAGCTGTCGATGTACTTCAATGTGGTGCCAAAGGACGATGTTCCGTGTTCGGTGCTGCTGAATAACAATATCAAGAGCCGGATCACTGACGACTCCTGGATCGATTTGAGCAAGACGCGTCACTTCTCGCTGTTGCCCAATCTCTCCTACTTTGTCGGCGCCTCGTTCCCCTTCTCGCGGCTGGCGGACTATTCGCAGACGACCCTTCTGCTGCCGGCGGACCCGTCTGAAACCCAGGTGGCGACCCTGCTGAATCTGGCGGCACGCTCCGGGAACGCGACCGGCACCGCGCTGGCGAATAACCGCGTCGTGCTCGGGATGCCCACCGGCGGGGGGGATTTGCAGTCGCTGCGTGAACGTGACGTGCTGGCGGTCACCGCTCTCGATCAGCAGGCCTTTAACCAGAGCCTGCTGGCCGACTCACCCTACCGCCCGGTAGATAATGTGCTGAGCGTCCGCGAGCCAGACCTGTGGCAAAAAGTCCAGCGCCGGCTCACTGGCGACTGGACTTCCGCCAGCCTCGACGCCGATCGCTACTTTTCGTCGAGCAGCGCCTGGCGCGGGTTCATCAGCTATCGCTCGCCGTGGAATTCCACCCGCCTGGTGGTGGTGGCGCTGGCCAGCAATGATGACCAGCTGGCGCGACTGAAGACCGATCTGGAATCGCCGCGCATTAACGCCGGGATCCGCGGCGATACCGCGGTGATCACCAGCGATAACGGGGTGCGCAGCTTCCAGGTGAGTACGCCGTTCCCCAGCGGTCAGATGCCGTGGTACATGATGGCGGTCTGGTATGCCAGCCAGCACTCAGGTTTCCTGGCGGTGCTGGGGCTGATTGCCACCTCGATAATGGGACTGGCGCTGACCGCGATGTTTAAACGTCACGCCCGTAAGCGTCTGGGTTCGGGGGATAACCAATGAAAAGAAAGATAATAATAACGATGAAGACCTCCCGTCGGCTCACCACCTTCTGCCTCACCGGCGCGTTGACTCTCGCTGCCTCGGGCGGCGCGCTGGCGGCGGGGAACGACGCGGCGCTACAGGCGCTGTTCGCTCAGGCCAACTACTGGCATGAGAAATCTCATGACGAGCTGGCGATGGAGTCCCTGCAGAAGGTGCTCTCGGTGGATGCCAACAACACCCAGGCGCTGTATCTGATGGCGCTCTGGTCGCAGCAGGGCGGCGATATGCAGGCGGCGGCGCAGTGGCGCGCGCGGCTGGCGAAAGCGGCCCCTGACAGCCCGGGACTACAGGATCTGGACAACGCCAAAAAGATGTCGCAGATGCCGCAGGGCCAGCTCAACCTGGCCCGCCAGCAGGCGCGCGGAGGCAATATCCCCGGGGCGCTGGCGACCTGGCGCAGTATGTTCAATGGCAATACGCCGCCTGCCGGGCTGGCGGCGGAATATTACCTGACCATGGCCAGCGACAAATCGCTCTATCCGCAGGCTATCAGCGAGCTGCGCCAGTACGTGGCGCAGCATCCGCAGGAGAACGCCCCGCGGGTGGCGTTGGGCAAAGCGTTAACCTGGCGGGAAGAGACTCGCCGGGAAGGGATCGCCCTGCTCGAGCCGATGGCCAGCGGCAATAAAGAGGCGGACAGCGGCTTGCGCCAGGCGCTGCTCTGGCTGGGCCCGCAGGCCGGGGATGAGCAGTATTACGACACCTGGATGCAGCGGCATCCCCAGGACAGCGAAGTTCAGAATTACTTTCGCGAACGGCGCAGCGGTCAGGCGCGCGGCCAGGGCTACGCCAATCTCAACAGCGGCAATACCGCCGCCGCGAAGCAGCAGTTTGAAGAGGTATTGCAGACCAACCCCCAGGATGCCGATGCGCTGGCGGGCATGGGCTATATCGCCCAGCGCAGCGGCGACTACCAGGCCGCGTCGCAGTATTTGAGCCGGGCCGCGGACCTCGGCGGCGACGCCTCGGCGACCCGTCGTCAGCAGGCGGCCGATGCGCTGTTCTACGGCCAGCTGGCGCAGGCCCAGCAGGCCTATAAGCAGGGCAATATCAGCCAGGCGCTGGCGCTCTCCGCGCCGTTGGCGCAGCAGAGCGGGGCGCAGGGCGCCTCGGCGAAGCTGTTCCGCGCCGATGTGCTGCGGCACAACAAAGATTTGCCCCAGGCGGAGCAAACGCTGCGCTCACTGTTAAATGACGATCCGCAGAACGCGGCGGCGCGGGAAAACCTCTATTACGTGCTGCGCGAGCAGAATAAATCCGCCGAGGCGCAGGCGATGCTGCAGACGCTCCCGCAGAGCCTGCGGCAAAAACTGCAGCCGCGGGTGGTGGCCGGTATGCCGGGCGATGCCCTGCGCCGTCAGGCCCAGGCGCAGGTCAGCAGCGGTAACCCAGCCGGCGCCATTGCCACCCTGCGCGAAGGCGTCGCCCGCTATCCGGACGATCCCTGGCTGCGCCTCGACCTGGCCCGGCTGCTGCAAAAATCGGGTAACGGCAGCGAGGCCTCTTCGCTGATGTCGGCGGCCTATCGCCCCGGCGCCAGCAACAGTGCGCTGTATGCCGCCGCCCTGTTTGCCAGCGAAAACGGCGCCTGGCAGCAGGCGCAGACGCTGCTGGCGCGCATTCCCGGCGGCAGCCAGACCAGCGACATGCGCGATTTGCGCCAGCGGGTGAACTACAACCTGCAGTTGGTGACGGCCGAAAACTACCTGGCGCAGGGCAATACCATCGCCGCCAGCAATACCCTGCGGGCGATGGCCTCCACGCCGCCAAAAGCCCCGGCGGACGCCGGCAAGCTGGCGCGTCTGCTGGCCGAGAGCGGCGACCTGACCACCGCGGTCTCGCTGGTGCGCAACAATATCAGCAGCGGCGTATCCGGCAATGCCGGGGATTACGCCGATCAGATCGCCGTCCTGAATCAGGCCGGGCTGACCGGCGAGGCGCAGAACCTGATCAGCAATCCGCAGCTGCAGGCCAGCAGTACGCCGACGCAGCTGGCGAGCATTCGCAATGGCTATGTGATCAACGAAGCCGACCGCCTGCGCGAGCAGGGCAATTACGCCGCGGCGTATGACAAGCTGATCCGCGCTATGCAAAGCGATCCGCAAAATACCGATCTGATGTTCGCCATGGCGCGGCTGTACCAGAGCGGCAAAATGAACAAAGAGGCCGGGGTGGTCTATGACTACCTGATGACGCGCGATACGCCGAACCAGGATGCGCGCGCCGGGGCCATTGACGTGGCGCTGTCGGCGGGGAACAACGATCGCGCTGAACAGCTGGCCGGCGGTTTGCGCCAGGATAACTCCCCGGATCGCCTGCTGCTGCTGGCGAGAGTGGCGGAGGCCCAGGGACATCATCAGCAGGCGATGACCTATCTGCGCAGCGCCCGCGGCAAACTGCTGGGCATGCAAAGCACCAACAGTAGCGAAACGCCGACCGTCGGCGGGGTGCTGGCGGCGGATAACCCCTTTATCGGCGTGTCGCAAACGTCGGCGCCGACGCGGACGGCCTCCGCCTACGGGCAGTACATGCCGTGGCAGGTTGCCCAGTCGGCCGCCGCGCCTGGTTCCACGCTGCCGGGGATCCAGCGCACCGATCTGCCGGTGGACACCGCCCAGACGCGGATGCTGCGTCAGGTGGACACCATGATGGAGTCGCTGCAGGAGAAAACCGGCAGCTGGCTGCAGGGGGGAATGGACGTGCGTGGACGCGACGGCGAATCGGGCACCAGCAAGCTGACGGAGCTCCGGACGCCGCTGACCTGGTCATCCTCGCCGTTTGGCGACTCGCGCTTTGACTTTACCGTCACCCCGGTGTCGTTGAACGCCGGGACCGCCAGCGGCGACGCCTGGCGTCGCTACGGCGCCAACCCGCTGGCTAACGCGGTCTCCAACATGGTGAGTACCGCCACCAGCGAGCAGGCGGCGATCGCCTCGATGACCGAGGCGGAGCGGACGGCCTATTTCGCCAGCAATCCAGGGGCCGAGGCGTTAAGCGGCCTCGGCACCCTGAACGCGGCAGATTTCAATCCGACCACCAGCAGCGGGATGGAAAACCTGGCGAAGCTCGGGAGCTATGATGCGGGGCAGGTGGCCAGCTATCTCTCTTCGTCCAGCCGCAAGCCGAACGTTGACCAGACCAGCGGCTCGACCGATTCGCAGAAGGCCAATGGCGTCGAACTGGCGCTGGCGTTAAGCGGTGACGATTACCGGGTCGATATCGGCAGCACGCCGTTGGGCCAGGATCTTAATACCGTAGTCGGCGGGGTGAAATGGTCGCCCAAGCTGACCAACTATCTGTCGCTGATCCTCACCGGCGAACGCCGCTCGCTAACCGACAGCCTGCTTTCCTACGTGGGTCTGAAAGACGCCTATTCCGGAAAAACCTGGGGGCAGGTGACGAAAAACGGCGGCACCCTGCAGCTGAGCTATGACGACGGCGACGCGGGCTTCTATGTCGGCGGCGGTGGATACAGCTATCTGGGGCAGAACGTCGCCAGCAACACCAGTATCAACGCCAATGCCGGGGTCTATCTTCGTCCCTACCATGACGAATACCGCCAGCTGCAGGCCGGGTTGAGCATGAGCTATATGGATTACTCCAAAAACCTCAGCTACTTCACCTATGGTCAGGGGGGCTACTTTAGTCCGCAAAACTACGTCAGCGTATCGCTGCCGGTCAGTCTGACGGAGAAATATGATAACTGGACCATGAAGCTCGGCGGCTCGGTGGGCTATCAGTCTTACAGTCAGGATAAGAGCGCCTATTTCCCGACCAATTCGGAGTGGCAGCAGACCCTGGAGACGGCGGTGAGCAACGGGTTTGCCAAGGAAGCCTACTACTCCGCGACCTCGAAGAGCGGCATAGGGTATACCCTGCGCGCCGGGGCGGATTACAAGGTCAACAAACAAATGACCCTGGGGGGCCAGATTGGCTATGACACATTCGGGGATTATAACGAAAGCACCGCCGGGCTCTATATTCGCTATATGTTAGGAGATCATTGATGATGACGGAGAACAATAACCCGGTGGTGATGACCTGGTTTCAGCAGCAGCAGACGCCTGCCGGATGGTTCGATCTGTTGATTATTATGGTCGAAGGTATGCTAAATAATGCCGGCGAGCTGGAAAGCCAGCCCTTCCTGCGTCAGATGGGCGCCTCGCTGGCGGAGACCCATCCGCTGCCGGCGTCGGAGACGGTGGGGGATCTGGAGGCCAATATCAACCGGCTGCTGACTCATTTTCACTGGGGCGTGGTGACCATCGATGTCGGTGAGGACGGCCTGCGCCTGCGCCATCAGGCGTTGCCGGTCAGCCGCGCCGAAGCGGGGCGCGTGCGCTGGTGCAACGCGTTCTGTGCCATACTCGAGGGGTTATATTCTCGCTGGCTGCAGAGTCAGGGAGGCAGTGCCCACGTGATACTGCAGCGTGAGCGGGTGTTCTCCGTCTCTGACGTTCAGTTTCTCTACTACCATCCATAAAGAGTGAATTTATGCCCCTGCGTGCTTTAGTGGCGGTGATAGTGACAACGGTAGTGATGCTGGTGCCCAGGGCGTGGGCGGATACGGCCTGGGAGCGCTATAAGGCCCGTTTTATGATGCCGGATGGTCGTATCATTGATACCGCCAATGGCAATGTGTCGCATACGGAAGGTCAGGGCTTCGCCATGCTCCTGGCGGTGGCGAATAACGATCGTCCGGCGTTCGACAAGCTGTGGCAGTGGACGGACAACACCCTGCGCAACAAGTCTAACGGGCTGTTTTACTGGCGCTATAACCCGGTGGCGCCGGACCCTATCGCCGATAAAAACAACGCCTCCGATGGCGATACCCTGATCGCCTGGGCGCTGCTGCGCGCGCAAAAGCAGTGGCAGGATAAGCGCTATGCGATTGCCTCTGACGCCATCACCGCCGCCCTGCTGAAGTCTACGGTGGTGTCTTTCGCCGGTCGCCAGGTAATGCTCCCGGGTGTGAAAGGGTTCAACCTCAATGATCACCTGAACCTTAACCCTTCCTATTTCATCTTCCCGGCCTGGCGCGCCTTCGCGGAGCGGACGCATCTCACCGCCTGGCGGACATTGCAGAGCAACGGACAGGCGCTGCTGGGGCAAATGGGCTGGGGGAAATCACATCTACCCAGCGACTGGGTGGCGCTGCGGGCGGATGGCAAGATGCTGCCAGCCAAAGAGTGGCCGCCGCGGATGAGTTTCGATGCGATCCGTATCCCGCTGTATCTCTCGTGGGCCGATCCGCACAGCGCCTTGCTCGCGCCCTGGAAGGCCTGGATGCAGAGTTACCCGCGCCTGCAAACCCCGGCGTGGATCAACGTCAGCACCAACGAGGTGGCCCCCTGGTATATGGCCGGCGGCCTGCTGGCGGTGCGCGATCTGACGCTGGGTGAACCGCAGGAGGCGCCGCAGATTGACGACAAGGATGATTATTACTCTGCCAGCCTCAAGCTGTTGGTCTGGCTGGCGAAACAGGATCAGCGCTAAATACGGTGATTGATTTGCCGCCTTCCCCGCCCGTATGCCTGCGGGCTGAGAAGGTAGAATGGGAACGTCTCACGATGTAAGGCCGCCAACATAGGCGGCCTTGTCGCTTATTGCGGATAAGGCACCCAGCTACCGCCATTCAGCTGGACATAAGGCTTGCCCTGATACTGGATGACGATGGCGTTGGCGTTCTCGGACACCGCCGCGCTCTGCGGCAGGTTGGCGACATACTGCTGCCAGTTGACGCTGTCCTCACTGAACATTTTGCCGTCGAGGGCGCGCACCACCAGCTCCGACACCGCCAGATAACTGCTGGGCTGATCGATGATAATCGGCGCCCCTTCATGCGGCGCCTTCATGCCGAAGAATTTCACCGCCGTCGGGACGTTAGTGATCGACGGGCTTGGAATATCGCGCAGGCCAGATACCTGCATCTTATCGCCCTTCAGCGCGCCGCCGTGTTCCGGCACCACCACCACCATCACTTTCCGCCCCGATTTCTCCAGCTCGGTGAAGAAGTTATCCAGGTCATCAAACAGCTTCTGCGCCCGCACTTTGTAGTCTGCGGTTTTGCTTTGTCCCGGGAAGTGGTTGCCGTCATGCAGCGGCAGGGTGTTATAGAAGGTGGCGTTCCGCGGATTGCTGCTGGCCTCTTCGGTCTTCAGCCAGCGGTTGAGGACCGCCAGATCCTCATACACCGGGGAGCCGTCAAACGCCTGCAGGCTGACCGGCAGGCCGGTCTGGTCCATCAGCGGACTCTGCATGCCGCCCAGCGAACGCAGTTCTTTCAGGAAGTCGCCGAACAGACCGTTATGGCCGAGCATCAGCTGCTGGTTGAAGCCGAGCTTCGCCAGGTTTTCAAACAGGTAGCAATCGGCGCCGGACGGCTGATACAGGTTAGTATGCGACAGCTGGCCGCAGCT
Organism: Klebsiella sp. K47; assembly: GCF_051858335.1. NCBI lineage: Bacteria > Pseudomonadati > Pseudomonadota > Gammaproteobacteria > Enterobacterales > Enterobacteriaceae > Klebsiella > Klebsiella sp. K47. The sequence goes on along the minus strand of NZ_JBPYUI010000004.1, from coordinate 79,037 downwards.
GGCGCGCAGCAGGCGCACCGCCGCCGGGCCGCTGTAGGAGGTCGCGGAGTTAAAGTTTTTGAAGACAATATCAAAGTGCTTCCATAGCGGATGATCCATCAGACCGGCGGCTTCAATATCCGACCAGGAGAGGGAGCAGATGTTGATCACCAGCAGGTCAAACGGCTGCGCATCCGCCGGCAGCTGGTCCGGGAACGGCGTCTTGCGCTTCTGCTCGGCGGCATAGAAAGCGTTCAGCCAGTTGGTCAGGTTGGCTGAGGTCGGCGGCTCGGTCTGCGGCGGAATATCGCTGTTGGCGGGGCTGGACGCGGCGCCAGCGGCGGCGTTGGCCCCGGTATTGGCCTGTGCGGTCGTGGCGGCGGCCGTGGTGGGCTGACCGGAGGGCCATAGGGTAAAGGCCGGCAGCAGCGGGCTGACCGCCAGCCAGACGACCATTGCCGAGACAAACACGGTGACGCGCAGCCACTGGCTGATAAACAACCATAGCACCAGCAAAACAAAGAAGGCGCCAACCATGCTCCAGTTGATAAAGCGGACAATCAGATCCCAGATATAGCTGGCGCTGAAGCCGGCGATTTGCGACCCCTGGCTAAAAATCGACTCTGGCCCGGGCAGCCAGGTATCGTGCCAGAACAGCGCGAATCCCAGCGGAATAGCGATCCAGTGGCGGATACGGTGTAGCTTTTCGCGCGGGATCGGCACCAGCAGAAAGGCGAGAAATACCAGGTTCAGCATCGGATGGAAATTGAGATACCCGGCCCACAGCAGGGCAAACTTGACCAGAAAGTAGAAGTTCCAGCCGCCAAGGCCGCGCCAGTACTGCCAGAGCGGAAGCGGTGCCGCGGTCGTTTTTTTATTTGTCATTTGTTCGCTTTGCCTTGCTTAACCGTTGTTCCCCGGCGTAATACCCCTGCCGGTTTCACGTAACGGGGTTTAAAGAACATCAGTCTTAACGTCGTGCGGATCCGGCGCTGATAGTGGCGCGTCAGGTAGCCCAGCGGAAAAAACAGCAGGGCGCAGAGCACCACCAGTTGCAGAATATCGGCGAGAGACATCATCAGGCTTGCTCCTCGCGGGTGGTTAACCGGAGTGGTTCGGGGTAGCGTCGCCAGTGGCGTCCATCGTGGGTGGCGTTAATGGTCTCGTTTTTACCGACCGAGAGAGGCAGCGGCGTGTTCCAGCGCGCCGGCTCGACGCCGCGCATGATTACGATTTCCGAGAGGATTTGCTTGTCTTCAAACCACACCATACGGTTAGAAAAAATATCGCCGGTCGGCAGCGGGAAAATGTGGTTTAGCGCGGTATCGAGGTCATTGATCCGGCAAAACGACAAAAACAGCACCAGCCGGTTATTGCCGATGGTCATGATGTCGCCCATCCGGTTAGGTTTGCATAACGTCAGCGCCTGCTCAACGCGCAGCCCCGGCGCCGGGCGCAGGGCCACCATCACGCCTTTGCTGTCGGGTGGAAGCAGGGTATTGGTCATCACGTTGTGTACCGCTTCGCAGAAGGCATCCCACTTCTGGTAGCCGCGCAGCTTTAACGGCTGACTCCAGGTCAGCAGGGTGGCAAAATCTTCCGGGATATGGCGGGAGAACTTTTGGTTCTGTACGCTTTCGATTAGCGTCAGGCAGCGGGAGAGCGATGCGCTGCTGGGGATCACCAGGCTGGCGCCGCTGCTGAGCAGTAGCCGCTCATCGGTCGCGCGCAGGCTCGGGGTTTGTTCACGGACGATGATTTTCAGCGCCGTACCGCGCTGGCGACGTAGGGTATGAATATAGCGGCCCAGCTGTTCAATTTGCGTATTTTGGGTAATGGAGAAGAGGATCGTCGCCGCTTGCGCGGTGCGCCCGGCGTTGAAGACCTCGTCGTTGGTGTCAAACAGCGTCCAGTATTCCGACAGCGGCGGGGCGCCTTCCAGCACGCGCACATGGCTGAGGATCGCTTTTTCGTCGCTGCGCGGCTGCACGCTGGTTTCAGCGTCCTGCGCTAATCGCCAGCCAGCGTCATCATGTTGCACCATCAGCTGCTGTTGGGCGCTGATACCCTTATCGCTTCCCCACCAGGCAATATCAAAGATATGCCGGTCGCCCTGGTAACGAATACTTGCCAGTCCGGAAAGGGAGCGGTACTCACGTAATAAGGGAGTCAGCTGCCGATCGATTTCCTGCGCGGAATTGATCGCTAAGAACGCGCAACGGTGATATTGCGCCCAGCGGCTGGTCTTTTCTACCCAGGCGCATAACTTTTCATTATTTATATTTTGCCAGGCATTTTCAGCGCATAGCAGAATAAACAAATAATTGCCAGGTTCGAGGGAGCAGACTAAATCGCGGTGTATTTCCTCCAGCGCCTGCGGGCGATTCGGCAGGGTGAACAGCGCGATATTATCCGGACCGTGAGTATGATCTAAGGAAATGATATCCTTGGGTTTGTTTCCCATAACCAGCGCGGCAACGTGGCTGTTTTTCGCCTGCGCGGCCAGCGTCTGATTAAACAGGCTGACGGCATCGGCATAACGGTCGACGTTGAGCCACCATACTCCGCCGACCGGCATATGGCACACTTCATCCCATAATGATGAAATACCCAAAGTAAATACATTATCCACGGCATCCCTCGTGCGCCCTGATTGACACTGAATAAGTTTACTAGCGAAACCGACAGAGTAAACCTAACATTGAAATTAAAGGTCATCAGTTTTAGCATGTACACCTGCTTTTAAGGATGAGCTGTATACGTCCTCTGGTTTAATAATAAATTTCGAACGGACAGAGATATGCCAGCAAAAGATCCTGCGGTACCCACGGACGCCACGCTGGGGTACACCTTTCAAAATGATTTTCTGGCGCTTAGCCGGGCATTTTCCCTGCCGGATATTGATTATCATGATATTTCCAGGCGCGAACAGCTGAACGCGGCGCTGAAGCGCTGGCCGCTGCTGGCAGAGTTTGCAGAGAAAAAATAAGGAAGCCGGAGATGGCTATTCTGGGATTACAGGGCGTGCGCGGGGGAACTGGCGTCACGTCCATTACGGCTGCACTCGCCTGGGCCCTGCAATTGCTCGGTGAAAGCGTGCTGGCGATCGACGCCAGCCCGGATAATATGCTGCGCTTTTTCTTTAATACCGATATCCATCATCAGGACGGCTGGGCGCGGGCGCTGCTCGACGGCCGGGACTGGCGTGACGCGGGCTTGCGCTATACGCAGCATATCGATCTGCTGCCGTTTGGCCAGCTCAGCGCCGGCGAAAGAGAAAATGTCGACCAGCTGCAGCCCACCCTGGGGGCGATAGAGGAGGCAGTACAGCAGCTACAGGGCCAGTACCGCTGGCTGCTGCTGGATCTGCCGGCGGGTTATTCGCCGTTGACTCGCGAGCTGCTGACGCTTTGCGATCGCTCGCTGGTGGTGGTTCATCCCGACGCCAATAGCCATATCCGTCTACACCAGCAGCCCCTCCCGGCCAACGGCGATATTCTGATTAACGATCTGCGGGTCGGCAGCCAGCTGCAGGAAGATCTCTACCAGCTGTGGCTGGAGAGCCAGCCGCGCATCCTGCCGGTGACGATTCACCGCGACGAGGCGATGGCCGAGTGCCTGGCGGCGAAACAACCTCTTGGGGAGTATCGTCAGGATTCGCTGGCGGCGGAAGAGGTGCTGACCCTGGCGAACTGGTGCCTGATCCACTATTCCGCCGGGAGAGCGGCATGATCCGCCTCAGTACGCTGCTGCTGGCCCCGCCGGTGGGGGAGCGGCTGCGTGCGCGCTATGATGACTATCGGCAGCACGGCGCTTCGTGGCTGTCGGCGTCGCTTGGCTGTCTGTGGGCGTCGCTGGTCTGGGCGCTGATGCCGCTGGAGACGCCGCGCTGGCAGGCGATTCTGGCCCGCCATGAAACCTATTTTCCCCACATAAATCCGCATCGCCCGCGTCCGCTGGATCCGCTGCGCTACCTGCTGCAATCCCTGTGGTTACTGACGACGCGCGTGCCGGAGCCGGAGAAAAAGGTCAACTGGCGTTCGCTGGCGGCGCTGGAAGGGGTGCACGGTCGCTATACGCAGTGGCTGGAAAAATTGCCTGAGCAGATGAACGCCCGGACCGGCCATCTGGATAAACAGAAAGAGCTGGCACACCTCAATCCTAAACTGCGCCGGGCGATCCTTGGGGGGGTGACCTTCTGCTCGCTGGTGCTGGCGCTGATGTGTATTACGCAGCCCTTTAACCCGCTGTCGCAGTTTATCTTCCTGATGCTGCTGTGGGGCGTGGCGCTGCTGGTGCGACGCATCCCGGGCCGTTTCTCGGCGCTGATGCTGATCGTGCTGTCGCTGACGGTGTCGTGCCGCTATATCTGGTGGCGCTATACCTCGACGCTGAACTGGAACGACCCGGTAAGTCTGGTGTGCGGGATCATTCTGCTGTTCGCAGAGACCTACGCCTGGGTGGTGCTGGTGCTGGGCTACTTCCAGGTGGTCTGGCCGCTGAATCGCCAGCCGGTGCCGCTGCCGGAGGACATGGATTTGTGGCCAACTGTGGACATCTTCGTCCCCACCTATAACGAAGATCTCAACGTGGTGAAAAACACCATTTACGCCTCGCAGGGTATCGACTGGCCGAAGGACAAGCTGAACATCTGGATCCTCGACGACGGCGGACGGGAAGCGTTTCGCCAGTTTGCCAAAGATGTTGGGGTGCACTATATCGCCCGCACCAGCCACGAACACGCCAAGGCCGGCAACATCAATAATGCGCTGAAATATGCCAAAGGGGAGTTCGTCTCGATCTTTGACTGCGACCATGTGCCGACGCGCTCGTTTCTGCAGATGACCATGGGCTGGTTCCTGAAAGAGAAAGAGCTGGCGATGATGCAGACCCCGCACCACTTCTTCTCGCCCGATCCCTTTGAGCGCAACCTTGGTCGTTTTCGCAAAACGCCGAACGAAGGGACGCTATTCTACGGCCTGGTGCAGGACGGGAACGACATGTGGGACGCCACCTTCTTCTGCGGCTCCTGCGCCGTTATCCGCCGCGGCCCGCTGGATGAAATTGGCGGGATAGCCGTCGAAACGGTGACCGAAGATGCCCACACCTCGCTGCGTCTGCACCGGCGGGGATATACCTCCGCCTATATGCGTATTCCGCAGGCGGCGGGGCTGGCGACGGAGAGTTTATCCGCGCATATCGGCCAGCGCATCCGCTGGGCGCGCGGGATGGTGCAGATATTCCGCCTCGATAATCCGCTGTTTGGCAAAGGCCTGAAGCTGGTGCAGCGCGTCTGCTACGCCAACGCCATGCTTCACTTTCTCTCCGGTATTCCGCGCCTCATCTTCCTCACGGCGCCGCTGGCCTTTTTGCTGCTCCATGCCTATATCATTTATGCGCCAGCGCTGATGATCGCGCTATTCGTGTTGCCGCACATGATCCACGCCAGCCTGACCAACTCGAAGATTCAGGGCAAATATCGCCATTCGTTCTGGAGTGAAATTTACGAGACGGTGCTGGCCTGGTATATCGCGCCGCCCACTTTTGTGGCGCTGATCAACCCGCATAAAGGCAAGTTCAACGTCACCGCGAAGGGCGGGCTGGTGGAAGAGGAGTATGTCGACTGGGTGATCTCCCGGCCCTATATCTACCTGGTGCTGCTCAATCTGGTCGGCGTCGCGGTGGGGATCTGGCGCTTCATGTACGGCCCGGAAAATGAAATCCTCACCGTCTGGGTGAGTATTGTCTGGGTATTCTACAACCTGATTATTCTTGGCGGCGCGGTGGCGGTCTCGGTTGAAAGCAAGCAGGTTCGCCGTTCGCACCGTGTCGAAATGAGCATGCCGGCGGCTATCGCCCGCGAAGATGGCCACCTGTTCTCCTGCACCGTCCACGACTATTCCGACGGCGGACTGGGGATCAAAATTAACGGCGACGCGCAGGTGCTGGAAGGCCAGAACGCCAGGCTGCTGCTCAAACGGGGACAGCAGGAGTATGCCTTCCCGGTCAGGGTCGCGCGGGTCAACGGCAGCGAAGTGGGGCTCCAGCTGCTGCCGTTAACCAACCAGCAGCATATCGATTTTGTGCAGTGTACGTTTGCCCGCGCTGATACGTGGGCGCTTTGGCAGGATAGCTTCCCGGAAGATAAGCCGATGGAAAGCCTGCTGGATATCCTCAAGCTGGGCTTTCGTGGCTATCGTCACCTGGCGGAGTTTTCGCCGCCGTCGGTGAAGGTGGTTTTTCGCGCGCTCACTTCGCTGGTGGCCTGGATAGCGTCGTTTGTACCCCGACGCCCTGAACGCGCCGCGCCGACGCTCTCCGCAGACCCGGCAATGGCTCAACAATGATGATAATGCGATGAAAAGAAAACTTTCCTGGATGTGTGCAGTAGCGGTGGGCATGTGCAGCTGGTATCCACTGGTCTCTTACGCGGCGCCGGCCGCGGTGGCGAACGCTGCCCCTGGCGTTCAGCCGCAGGCCGCGACCCCGGCTGCGCCGATCGTGGTGGGCGAGCCGACGGCGACCCTCGCCGAACCGACCGCTCCGGCGGCGGTGGCCGAGAACGTGCCGCAGCGGGAGGTGAAGCTGAGCTTTGCCACCATCGCGCCGCCGCCCGGCAGCATCGTGCTGCGCGGCTCACGGCCTGACGCGTCGGTCGAATTCGGCATGCGCAGCGATGAGCTGGTCGCCAACGCGCTGCTCAATCTGGAATACACCCCATCGCCCTCGCTGCTGCCCGTGCAGTCGCAGTTGAAGGTCTATCTTAACGATGAGCTGATGGGCGTCCTGCCCGTCACTAAAGAGCAGCTGGGGAAAAAGATCCGCGCGCAGCTGCCGATTGACCCGCTGTACATCACCGACTTCAACCGCGTACGGCTGGAGTTTGTCGGCCACTACCGCGACGTCTGCGAAAACCCGGCCAGCAGCACGCTGTGGCTGGACGTCGGACGCGAAAGCTATCTGGATCTCACCTACCAGTCGCTGAAGGTAAATAACGATCTGTCACACTTCCCGGTGCCGTTCTACGATCCGCGCGATAACCGCCCGCTGAAGCTGCCGATGATTTTCCCGGGCTCGCCAGCGGTCACCCAGCAGCAGGCGGCGGCGATAGTCGCCTCCTGGTTCGGCAGCAAGGCCGGCTGGCGCGGCCAGCAGTTCCCGGTCTATTTCAATGAACTGCCGGATCGTAACGCCATTGTCTTCGCCACCAACGACAAGCGTCCGGACTTCCTGCGCGATCATCCGCCGGTCAAGGCGCCGACCATCGAAATGATCGACAACCCGAACGATCCCTACGTCAAGCTGCTGGTGATTTTCGGCCGCGATGATAACGACCTGCTGCTGGCGGCGAAGGGGATTGCTCAGGGCAATATTCTGTTCCGCGGCAGCAGCGTCACCGTGGACGGCATCAAAACCCTGCAGCCGCGTCAGCCTTACGACGCGCCGAACTGGGTGCGCACCGACCGCTCGGTCACCTTCGCTGAGCTGAAAACCTATGAGCAACAGCTGCAGTCCAGCGGCCTGGTGCCGGATGCCATCACCGTGGCGCTTAACCTGCCGCCGGATCTCTATCTGCTGCGGGCCAACGGCATCGATATGGATCTGAAATACCGCTACACCATGCCGCCGGTGAAGGACAGCTCGCGGATGGATATCAGCCTCAACGACCAGTTCCTGCAGTCGTTCAGCCTTAACAGCTCCCAGGACGTGAACAAACTGATCCTGCGCCTGCCGGTGCTGCAGGGGCTGCTGGACGGCAAATCGGAGGTCACCATCCCCGCGCTGCGTCTTGGGGCGGTCAACCAGCTGCGCTTTGACTTCCAGTATATGAACCCGATGCCCGGCGGCTCCATCGACAACTGTATTACCTTCCAGCCGGTGCAGAACCATGTGGTGATTGGCGACGATTCGACCATCGACTTCTCGAAGTATTATCACTTTATCGCCTTGCCGGACCTGCGCGTCTTCGCCAATGCGGGCTTCCCTTACAGCCGTATGGCCGACCTCTCCGACACGCTGGTGGTGGTGCCGAAGGCGCCGACCCAGGGCCAGGTGGCGACGCTGCTGCAGGCGCTGGGGGGCATCGGCTCGCAGACCGGTCTGGCGGCGATTAATCTGCAGATGACCGACGATGGCAACCAGATCAAGAATAAAGACGCGGATCTGCTGCTGATCGGCGCGATCCCGTCGTCGCTCAAGGACGACACCAAAATCAACCTGCTGGTCGAGGCGACCAAAAGCTGGGTGAAAATGCCGATGCGCCACTATGACCTGGCGAGCATTTATCCCGACGATGAGGCCCGCACGCCCAATACCCGCACCGACATTACCTCTTCCGGGCCGATGGCGGCGGTGATTGGCTTCCAGTCGCCGTATAACGATCAGCGCAGCGTGGTGGCCCTGCTGGCCGACAGCCCGCGCGGTAATGAACTGCTGACCAACGCCCTCAACGACAGCGGTAAGCGGGCAGCGATGTTTGGCTCGGTGGCGGTGATCCGCGAATCCGGCGTCAACAGTCTGCGGGTGGGGGATATTTACTACGTGGGTCATCTGCCCTGGTTCGAGCGCATCTGGTTCGCGCTCTCTAACCACCCGATACTGCTGGCGATCTTCGCCGCCATCAGCATTGTGCTGCTGGCATGGGTGCTGTGGCGCATGCTGCGCATCATCAGCCGCCGCCGTCTTAGCCTGGATGATGAGTAAACCATGATGAAAGTACTTTGTGGCGCGGTGCTCTCGGCGCTGCTGCTGGCGGCGGGCCAGGTGGGCGCCGCCTGCCAGTGGCCCGCCTGGGAGCAGTTTAAACAAGCGTACGTCAGCCCCGAGGGACGGGTGATTGACCCCAGCGATGCGCGCAAAATCTCCACCTCGGAAGGACAGAGCTATGGCCTGTTTTTCGCCCTGGCGGCCAACGATCGCGCAGGGTTCGACAAACTGCTGACCTGGACGCAGAACAACCTGGCGGAAGGCGATCTGAAACAACATCTGCCGGGCTGGCTGTGGGGCAAAAAGGACGATGAGCAGTGGACCCTGCTGGACAGCAACTCGGCGTCCGACTCGGATCTGTGGATAGCCTGGGCGCTGCTGGAGGCGGGCCGCCTGTGGCAGCAGCCGCAGTACACCGAGACCGGTAAAGCCCTGCTGGCGCGGATTGTCGCTGAAGAGACGGTGGCGGTACCGGGCCTCGGCACGATGCTGCTGCCGGGAAAAGTCGGTTTTGCCGATGACAGCGGCTGGCGGTTTAACCCCAGCTATCTTCCGCCGCAGCTGGCCACCTACTTTGTGCGTTTTGGCGCGCCGTGGCCCGCTCTGCGCGACAGTAACCTGCGCCTGCTGCTGGAGACCGCGCCGAAAGGCTTTACCCCGGACTGGGTGCGCTATGAGAAAGGGAAAGGCTGGCAGCTGAAAACCGAAAAGCCGCCGATCGGCAGCTATGACGCGATTCGCGTCTACCTGTGGGTGGGCATGCTCCATGATGGCGATAAGCAGAAAGCGCGTTTGCTGCAACGCTTCGCGCCGATGGCGGCGCAGACCACGGAGCAGGGGGTGCCGCCGGAGAAAGTGAATATCGCCACCGGCAAAACCAGCGGTCAGGGGCCAGTGGGCTTCTCCGCGGCAATGCTGCCGTTTTTACAGGACGACGAGGCCCGGTCGGTGCAACGCCAGCGCGTCGCCGATAACTATCCCGGCGCGGATGCCTACTACAGCGCAGTTCTGACGCTGTTCGGCCAGGGTTGGGATCAACACCGTTTTCGTTTCACGGCGAGTGGCGAATTACAACCTGACTGGAACCAGGAATGCGCAAGCTCTCACTAAGTTTACTCACGCTGTCCCTCGGCGTTGCGCTGCTGCCGTTAGCGCAGGCGGCGACGACGCCTGCCCAGGAGCATCTGCTGGAGCAGGTGCGCCTCGGCGAGGCCAGCAATCGTGAAGACCTGGTGCGCCAGTCGCTGTACCGTCTGGAGCTGATTGATCCCAACAACCCGGAGCTGATTGCCGCGCGAATGCGCTATCTGCTGCGTCAGGGGGATGCCGCCGGGGCGCAAAAAGAGCTGGAACGACTGACGAAGCTGGCGCCGGACTCCCCGGAGCTGAAGGCGTCGCGCAATGAGATGAAAAGCAACACCGGCGAGGGCCGCCAGGCGCTGCAGCAGGCGCGACTGCTGGGCGTGGCCGGGAAGGTCGATGAAGCCATCGCCGCCTATGAAAAACTGTACGGCGGGGTGCCGGATGACGTTGACGTCGCCATTGAATACTGGACGCTGGTGGCGCGCCTGCCGGCCCGCCATAGCGAAGGCGTCAGCCAGTTGAAAAAACTGAACGCCAGCGCGCCGGGCAACGTCAGCCTGCTGACTTCGCTGGCGAAGCAGATGTTCGCCGATAACAAACCGCAGGAGGGGTTCGCCTATCTGGCGGAGATGGCCCGATCGGCCTCGGGACGCGGTATCGCCGCCGATATGTGGTTCAGTGAGGTGAAAAGCATGCCGGTGAGTAAGGCCAGCGTGCAGGCGTTGCAGCAATTTCTTCTGCAGTTTCCCACCGGCTCGGTGGCGGCGAACGCCCGCGTTCTGCTCGACCAACAGCAGGCGCAGCTGCAGGATCCGACTTTCCGCGCCCGCTCGGAAGGGCTGGCGGCGGTCAAGTCCGGGAATACCACGCAGGCGGTCGCGGATCTGCAGAAAGCCGTTCAGGCCGACAGCCGCGACAGCGACGCGGTGGGCGCTCTCGGCCAGGCCTATTCCCAGCGCGGCGACCGCGCGCGGGCAGTGGCGCAGCTCAGTAAAGCGATTGCCATGGACCCTGACAGCCCGAACCGCGGCAAGTGGGACAGCCTGCTGCAAACTAACCGCTACTGGCTGCTGATAAAGCAGGGGGATAACGCCCTGAAAGCCGGCCAGCTTTCGCAGGCGCAGAACTATTATGCCCAGGCGCAGCGGGTCGATCGCACCGACAGCTATGCCGTGCTGGGGCTGGGGGACGTCGCGGCGGCGCGCAAAGAGGCGGCGGCGGCGGAGCGCTATTACCAGCAGGCGTTGCGCCTGGATCGCGGCAATAACCTGGCGGTGCGCGGCCTGGCCAACCTCTATCGCGCCGAATCGCCGGAGAAAGCCAGCGCCTGGATCGCCGGCCTCCCTCCCGCTCAGCGGCGCAGTATCGATGATATTGAGCGCAGCCTGACTAACGACCGGCTGGAGAAACAGGCGCAGGCTCTGGAGAGCCAGGGCAACTGGGCGCAGGCGGCGGAAGTTCAGCGTCGGCGCCTGGCGCTGGATCCGGACAGCGTCTGGATAACCTACCGTCTGGCGCGGGATCTGGTCAGCGCCGGCGAACGCCAGGAGGCCGACGCGCTGATGCGGACGATGGTCAACCGCCAGCCGCAGGACGCCGAACGGGTCTACGCCTCGGGACTCTACCTGTCGGGGAACGACCAGGACGATCTGGCTCTGGCGCAAATCGCCGCTCTGCCGCGCAGCGCGTGGACGGATAACATTCGTGAACTCGAAGCGCGCCTGCAAAGCGACCGGGTGCTGCGCCAGGCCAACCAGCTGCGCGACAGCGGCGACGAAGCGGGGGCGATCGCCCTCATCAAACGGCAGCCCGCCTCGGTGCGCTATGATCTGACGCTGGCCGACTGGGCGCAGCAGCGCGGCGACAGCCAGACGGCGATTGCCAACTATCAGCGGGTGCTGCGTCAGGAGGCCGACAACGGCGATGCGCGCCTCGGCCTTGCGGAAGTCTACCTGGCCGAGGGCGATAAACCGGCCGCCCGGGCGCAGGTCATGCAGCTGAAAGGCGCAGAGACCGAATCCATGAACATGCAGCGGCGGGTGGCGCTGGCGCGAGCTGGCCTTGGCGATACCGCTGACGCGCAACGGATTTTTAATCAGATTGTGCCGCAGGCGAAGGCGCAGCCGCCCTCGATGGAGAGCGCGCTGGTGCTGCGCGATGCCGCGCGCTTTGCCACCCAGAGCGGGGCGCCGCAGCAGGCGCTGACGCACTACCGGGAAGCGATGGTGGCCTCCGGCATTACCCCCGCGCAGCCGCAGGATAACGATACTTTTACGCGGCTGACGCGCAACGACAGCCATGATGACTGGCTGAAGCGTGGGATCCGCAGCGATGCCGCCGACCTTTATCGTCAGCAGGATCTGAACGTCACCCTGGAACATGACTTCTGGGGTTCCAGCGGCACCGGCGGCTATTCCGACCTGAAGGCGCATACCACCATGCTGCAGGTGGATGCTCCGCTGGCGGATGGCCGGATGTTCTTCCGCACCGACCTGGTCAATATGGATGCCGGCAGCTTTTCCACCCACAGCGACGGGAGCTACTCGCCCAGCTGGGGCACCTGCGGGGAGATCGCCTGTACCAGCGGCAGTAAAAATCAGACCGACAGCGGGGCCAGCGTGGCGGTCGGCTGGAAGAATGACACCTGGAGCGGGGATATCGGCACCACGCCGATGGGCTTCAATGTCGTCGATGTGGTGGGGGGGCTGAGCTACAGCAGCGACGTCGGGCCGGTGGGGTACACGGTCAACGTCCACCGGCGGCCTATCTCCAGCTCGCTGCTCTCCTTTGGCGGGCAGAAGGACAGCAGCAGCCATACCGGCGCCACCTGGGGCGGCGTCCGCGCCGACGGCGGCGGCCTGAGCCTGAGCTACGATCGCGGGGAGGCTCACGGCATCTGGTCCTCGCTGGGCGCCGACTCGCTGACCGGTAAAAACGTGGCGGATAACTGGCGCGTGCGCTGGATGACCGGGTACTACTACAAGGTCATCAACGAGAATAATCGTCGCGTCACCGTCGGCCTCAACAATATGATCTGGCACTACGACAAAGATCTCAGCGGCTACACCCTCGGCCAGGGCGGCTATTACAGCCCACAGGAGTATCTCTCGTTCGCCGTGCCGGTGACCTGGCGTCAGCGCACCGAGAACTGGTCCTGGGAGCTCGGCGGGTCGGTGTCATGGTCCCATTCGCGCACCCAGACGCAAGCCCGCTATCCGCTGCTGAACCTGATCCCGTCCGACTACCGGCAGCGCGCCAGCGAGCTGACGGAGGAGGGGAGCAGCAGCCATGGATTCGGTTACACCGCCAGAGCGCTGGTGGAGCGGCGGGTGACCAGTAACTGGTTCGTCGGCGCCGCGGTCGATATTCAGCAGGCGAAGGATTACACCCCGAGCCATGCGCTGCTTTACGTCCGCTACTCGGCGGCCGGCTGGCAGGGGGATCTGGATATGCCGCCCCAGCCGCTGGTGCCCTACGCCGACTGGTAGCAGAATAGGCTGAATTACGTTACAGAGCGCCACTCCGCGACGCGCTTCGCGTATACTCGTGAGGCGTTGCCCACCGTTGGCCGTCGGGGATGTATCCCGGCGTCCGCGCCACCGCGCGGAAATATCCCGTCACTTCATCCCTCGCGGGCGTGGGCGAAGGATTTAAGTATATAATCAGCCTGAAACGACCGGGATTGAAGGATTGATACCGGGTATGTATTCAGTATCAGTGGAGAACACCGTTGCGCGTCAGCCGTTCACTTACAATCAAACAGATGGCGATGGTCGCGAGCGTGTCCATGGCCTTTGTATTGGTTTTTTGTACTATTTTGCTGTTTCACTTTGTGCAACAGAGTCGCTTTACCACGGCCACGCAGTTAGAAAGTATCGCGCGATCCGTTCGCGAACCGCTGTCTGCGGCTATTCTGAAAGCCGATATTCCGGAAGCGGAAGCCATTTTAAGCCGTATCCAGCCTGCTGGCATCGTCAGCCGGGCGGATGTGGTATTGCCGAACCAGTTCCAGGCGCTGCGGATGCGATTTATCCCCGAGCGGCCGGTGCCGGTAACCGTCACCCGGCTGTTTGAGCTGCCGGTGCAGATTTCGCTGCCCATTTATTCGCTGGAGCGGCCGGCCAACCCGCAGCCGCTGGCCTATCTGGTGCTGCAGGCCGACTCCTATCGCATGTATAAATTCGTCATGAGCGCCCTTGCTACGTTAGTGACTGCTTACTTGCTTCTGGTGCTGATGCTGACGGTGGCGCTCACCTGGTGCATCAACCGGCTGATGGTTCGCCCTCTGCGGCGTATCGCCCGCGAGCTGAACGATCTCTCCCAGCAGGAGCGTCTTGGCCATCAGCTGACCCTCCCGCGCCTGCACCATGACGACGAGATCGGTATGCTGGTGCGTAGCTATAACCGCAACCAGCAGAGCCTGGTCCGCCAGCATGATGAGCTGTCCATCCAGTCGACCCGCTTCCCGGTCTCCGAGCTGCCGAATAAAGCCTTTTTGCTGGCGATGCTGGAGCAGACGGTGGCCCGCCCGCAGAGCGCCGCGCTGATCGTCGTCGCCTGTGAAACCCTGCAGGACGCCGCCGGGGTCCTCAAGGAGAGTCAGCGCGAAATGCTGCTCCTGACGCTGGTGGAGAAGCTGCGGGCCGCGATCCCGCCGCAGATGGTGCTGGCTCAGGTGAGCGGGTATGACTTCGCGATTCTCGCCGATGGCCTCGCCGAACCGTGGCAGGCGGTAACGTTAAGTAAGCAAGTGCTCACTATTATTAATGAACGTTTACCGCTGCATGGGCTGCAGCTGCGCCCCTACGCCAGCGTCGGGATCGCCATGTTCCACGCCGGGCTCAGCGCCGAGCAGTTTTACCGGCGCGCGGTGTCGGCCGCCGTCACCGCACGACGTAAAGGCAAAAACCAGATCGAATTCTTCGATCCCGAGCAGATGGAAAAGGCTCAGCGCCGCCTGATGGAAGAGCACGACATTATGACCGCGCTCGATAACCAGCAGTTCGCGATCTGGCTGCAGCCGCAGGTGGCCTGCGCCAGCGGCGAGATCTGCGGCGCCGAGGTACTGCTGCGCCAGCGGCAGGCGGATGGCAGCTGGTCGCTACCGCCGTCGCTGATTGAGCGCATTGAGTCCTGCGGGCTGATTATCCCGGTCGGCTACTGGGTGATGGAAGAGGCCTGCCGCCAGCTGGCGGCCTGGCAAAGCCAGGGGATTATGCTGCCGCTGTCGGTCAATGTTTCGCTGCTCCAGCTGCTGGAGCATGACCGCGGCGAGGAGATGCTGAAGCTGATCGCCCGCTACCGCATCGCCCCGGGCACCCTCATCCTCGAGGTGACGGAGAGCTGCCGGATGGACGATCCGCAGGATGTGATGGCCCGGTTGCGCCCGCTGCGCGAGGCCGGGGTGCAGATTGCGCTGGATGATTTTGGCATGGGTTATGCCGGGTTGCACCAGCTGCAGCAGATGAAAGCTCTGCCGGTGGATATTCTGAAAATCGATAAAGTATTCATCGATATGCTGCCGGAGGATGTCAGCATGGTGCCGGCGATGATCCAGCTCGCGCGCGGCCTGTCGCTGCGTATCGTGGCGGAAGGGGTGGAGAACGACGCCCAGCGCCGCTGGTTGCAAGCCGCCGGCGTCGAGGTGCTCCAGGGCCATCTGTTCGGTTGCGCTTTGCCGCAGGAGGCATTCAGCGCGCGCTATCTCTCCCCGGCCCGGGAGGATGAAAATTTGTAAATGTTTTGTTGACTTGTGCGAGTCAGCTCAAAGATTTTAACAATTGCGTTGCACTTTCAGCGTTAGTTATTTCTGAAATGTTTCCAGGGTGTTATTTTTAAGCCACAGACGTCAAATATCCCTTCTTGCTCTGTGGTTATTCCCAAAGGACACCCTATGAAAACCTCTATCTTTAAAAGCCTCTATGTCCAGGTGCTGACGGCCATAGCGATCGGTATTCTGCTGGGCCATTTTTACCCGGAACTGGGCGCGCAAATGAAACCCTTCGGCGACGCCTTCGTTAAGCTGATTAAAATGGTGATTGCTCCGGTTATCTTCTGTACCGTCGTGACGGGGATCGCCGGGATGGAAAGCATGAAAGCCGTCGGCCGTACCGGGGCGGTGGCGCTGCTCTATTTCGAAGTGGTCAGCACCATCGCGCTGATTATCGGTCTGATTATCGTCAACGTGGTGCAGCCTGGCGCCGGGATGAACGTCGACCCGTCGACGCTCGATGCGAAAGCGGTGGCGGTGTACGCTGAGCAGGCTAAAGATCAAGGGGTAGTGGCCTTTTTACTGGATGTGATCCCGGGCAGCGTCATTGGCGCCTTCGCCAGCGGCAACATTCTGCAGGTTCTGCTGTTCGCCGTCCTGTTTGGTTTTGCCCTGCACCGTCTGGGCAGCAAGGGCCAGCTGATTTTCAACGTCATTGAAAGCTTCTCCCAGGTTATCTTCGGCATTATCAATATGATCATGCGCCTGGCGCCGATCGGCGCCTTCGGAGCCATGGCCTTTACCATCGGTAAATATGGCGTCGGCACCCTGGTGCAGCTGGGGCAGCTGATCATCTGCTTCTATATCACTTGTATCCTGTTCGTGGTGGTGGTGCTGGGGAGCATCGCCCGGGCCACCGGCTTCAGCATCTTCAAATTTATCCGCTATATCCGGGAAGAGCTGCTGATTGTGCTGGGGACCTCCTCATCAGAATCGGCGCTGCCGAGAATGCTCGACAAGATGGAGAAGCTGGGCTGCCGTAAATCGGTGGTAGGCCTGGTGATCCCGACCGGCTATTCGTTCAACCTCGATGGCACCTCTATCTATCTGACGATGGCCGCAGTCTTTATCGCCCAGGCGACCAACAGCCATATGGATATCTTCCATCAGATCACCCTGCTGGTGGTGCTGTTGCTCTCCTCGAAAGGGGCGGCAGGGGTGACCGGCAGCGGCTTCATCGTGCTGGCGGCGACCATCTCGGCCGTCGGTCATTTACCGGTGGCTGGTCTGGCGCTGATCCTCGGTATCGACCGCTTTATGTCCGAAGCCCGCGCGCTGACTAACCTGGTGGGTAACGGCGTTGCCACGGTGGTGGTGGCGAAATGGGTGAAAGAACTGGATGCCAAACAGATGGATGACGTTCTGAATAACCGTGTTCCGGCGAACAAAACGCACGAATTATCCTCTTAAATCCTCCTCTTAGGCCCGTACTCCCTTGCTGGAGTACGGCCTCCTGCGCATAATTAGAGGTCATTCCCGCCCGGTGGGAATGACACGAAATGATTATTTTACGTTGTCATGCGACATTTTCGTCTCCGTGTGGTCTAACCGACGTATTTCACTCTCACTTTTTTCGGCAGCCCGTCAGTGGGGTGCTGTTGTAACCAGGAATGTTCATCAGGGGTTCACATGCAGGGCACAACAATTAAACTCTTAACGGGCGGTTTGCTGATGGTAGCGGCGGCCGGTTATGTGCAGGCAGAAGCGCTCCAGCCTGATCCGGCCTGGCAACAAGGGACCTTAGCGAATGGTTTGTCGTGGCAGGTATTGGCCACGCCGCAACGTCCCAGCGACCGTATCGAAGTCCGTTTGTCCGTCAATATTGGCTCGCTGAGCGAAAGCACTCAGCAGAGCGGTTTCAGCCGCTTTATTCCCCGCCTGGCGTTGACGCAAAGCGGCAGCCTGCCGACGATGCAGGCGCGCTCTTTATGGCAGCAGAGTATTGACCCGAAGCGTCCTCTGCCGCCGGCCATCGTCTCCTACGATTACACGATGTTTAATCTCAGCCTGCCCAATAACCGCAACGATCTGTTGAAAGAGGCGCTGAGCTGGCTGGCGGACGCCAGCGGTAAACTGGCCATTACGCCTGAATCGATCAATCATGCGCTGCAGGGCAGCGACATGGTGGCGACCTGGCCACTGGATACCAAAGAGGGTTGGTGGCGCTATCGCCTGAAAGGGTCCACCATGCTGGGCCATGACCCCGCCGCGCCGCTGAAGCAGCCGATCGACGTGGCTCAGCTGAAAGACTTTTATCAAAAATGGTACACCCCCGACGCCATGACGCTGATCGTGGTGGGGAATGTCGACAGCCGCAGCGTTGCCGAGCAAATCAATAAGACCTTTGGCGATCTGAAGGGCAAGCGGGAAACCCCCGCAGCGGTGCCGACCTTATCGCCGCTGCCTACCGTGCCGGTCAGCATCATGACCAACGCGGTGCGTCAGGACAAACTGTCCATCATGTGGGATGCGCCATGGCAGCCGATCCGCGACTCCGCGGCGCTGCAGCGCTACTGGCGTGACGATCTCGCCCGTGAAGCGCTGTTCTGGCACGTGCAGCAGAGTCTGAGCAAAAATAACGTGAAGGATATTGGCCTTGGCTTTGACTGCCGGGTGCTATATCAGCGCGCGCAGTGCGCCATCAACATCGATTCCCCGGGCGAGCGCCTGAACAACAACCTGAGCGTGGTTTCGCGCGAGCTGGCGAAAGTGCGGGACAACGGGCTGCCTCAGGAGGAGTTTGACGCGCTTATCGCTCAGAAAAGCCTCGAGCTGCAGAAGCTGTTTGCCACCTATGCGCGCACTGACACCGACATTCTGATGAGCCAGCGCATGCGCTCCCTGCAGAATCAGGTGGTGGACATCGCGCCGGAGCAGTACCAGAAGCTGCGTCAGGAGTTCCTCAACTCCCTGACGGTGGACATGCTGAACCAGTATCTGCGCCAGCAGCTCTCGCAGGACATGGCGCTGGTGCTGCAACAGCCGAAGGGCGAACCGGAATACAATATGAAGGAGCTGCAGGCCACCTGGGAAAAACTGATGGCGCCGAATCCGGCGGCCACGGCGGCTAGCGGCAGCGCCGATACGGTTGACGCCCACAGCGAGGCCAGCGACATCCCGCCGGGGCAGTAACCTAACGCCTCTCCGACGCGCCAGCGGCGGCCGGAGAGCGCTTTGTGCGGAGAATTACTGCGGCATCGCTTCCCGCGGGATGATCGCCCCGCGATACTGGATCACCGTGCTGGCGGTCAGGTGTCCGCGTCTGGCGGCGGATTCGGCATCGCCGCCGGTCAGGCGAACGGCCAGGTAGCCGGCGCTGAAGGAGTCTCCGGCGGCGGTGGTATCCACCACCTTCTCTTTGACCAGCCTGACGGCCGGCACTTCCCGCAGCGGTTGCCCGCTAACCGAGACCAGGCAGGCTTCCGCGCCGCGCTTCACCACCACCTCTTCCACGCCGGCGGCGTGGGTGCGGGCGATCACCTCAGCAACCGGTTTTTCTCCCCACAGCGCGTCTTCATCATCGAGGGTCAGAAACGCGATATCGGTGCAGGCGAGCATCTCCTGATAGACCTGCTGCGTTTCCGCCTGGCTGGCCCACAGGCGCGGACGATAGTTGTTGTCGAAGATCACCTTGCCGCCGTTGGCGCGGCACTCACGCAGCAGCGTGAACAGCTTGTCGCGGCTGGCCGGGCTGAGAATGGCGAGACTGATGCCGCTCAGATAGAGATAGTCGAAAGTGGCCAGCTCTTCGCAAATCGCCGCCGCGCGATCGCTCTCCAGCCAGAACTTTGCCGCCGCCTCGTTGCGCCAGTAGTAGAAGGTGCGCTCGCCGGTGTCATCGGTTTCAATGTAATACAGCCCCGGCAGGCGGTCGGCCATCCGCTGGATAAGATCGGTGTTGACGTTTTCCTGTTGCCAGCTGTCGAGCATCTGCTGGCTGAACGCATCGGTTCCCAGGGCGGTGACGTAGTGGACGCTCAATGCGCTGGCATCCGTCTGCCGCGCGATATAGACCGAGGTGTTTAAGGTATCGCCGCCAAAGCCGCGGTTAACGGCCCCGTTTTTCTCTGACAGCTCAATCATGCATTCGCCAATAACGGCAATTTTTTTAGACATAGCCAGAACCTGCAATGGAATCGATATAAGCGCTAGTGTGCGCTGCGCTGTTTTGCTGGTCAATCATATTAAAACATCGTTCCATTATTTTTTTGACCTGACGCGCGTAATGTGACGAAAAGCGCATTTCCAGGATAAACGCCGCTTTTTGACTATATTCAGGACTGACGTGATGCAAAAGGAGCGGAGTAGGGATGAGCAGAACCCGTAAAACGTTGGTTATCATCACAGGAACGATACTATTGCTGATCGTTCTTTTCTTTATCGTGCTGGCCACCTTTGACTGGAACCGGCTGAAGCCGACGATCAATCAGAAAGTGTCCGCCGAACTTAACCGCCCGTTCGCCATCCGCGGCGATCTCGGCGTGGTCTGGGAACGGCAGCCGGACGAGCGCGGCTGGCGCAGCTGGATCCCGTGGCCCCACGTACACGCGGAGGATATCGTGCTGGGCAACCCGCCGGCCATTCCCCAGGTGACCATGATCCATCTGCCGCGGGTGGAGGCGACCCTTGCCCCGCTGGCGCTGCTGAGCAAAACGGTGTACCTGCCGTGGATCAAGCTGGAGCAGCCCGACGTACGGTTGATCCGCCTGGCGGAAGACAACAATAACTGGACCTTTCAGCTGGCGGGCGATAAGCGTACTCCGGGCGACAGCGCGCCCTCCAGCTGGTCCTTTCGCCTCGATAATATTCTCTTTGATCGCGGGACTATCGCCATTGACGACAAGATCACCCGCAGCGATATCACCATCCTCGTCGATCCCCTAGGCAAACCGCTGCCGTTCAGCGAAGTGACCGGCACAAAAGATAGCCATAGCGCGGCGAAACCAGGCGACTATGTCTTTGGTCTGTCGCTGAAGGGCCGCTACAAGGGCCAGCCGGTCACCGGCAACGGGAAAATCGGCGGCATGCTGGCCCTGCGCAGCGCAAGCGCCCCCTTCCCATTGCAGGGCGACTTCCACTCCGGTAACACCCGGGTAGCGTTCAGCGGCACGGTCAGCGACCCGCTCAACGTCGGCGGCATTGACCTGCGGCTAAAATTCGCCGGCGACTCGCTGCGCGATCTCTACGACCTGACCGGCGTGCTGCTGCCGGAGACGCCGTCATTCTCCACCGACGGCCGCCTGCGCGCCGACTTTACGCAAAAAAACCGCATGCGCTTTAACTATCAGAATTTTAACGGCCGAATCGGCGATAGCGACATTCATGGCTCCCTGACCTACACCACCGGCAAGCCGCGGCCGAAACTCAGCGGCGATATGGAGTCGAAGCAGCTGCGTCTGGCGGACCTCGGGCCATTAATCGGCGTCGATTCCGGCAAAGGGACGAAGAAAAGCGCTTCGCGCCAGGCGGGGGACCGGCCGCAGCCGGCGGGTAAAGTGCTGCCGGCGGACCGCTTTGAAACCGACAAGTGGCAGGTGATGGATGCCGATGTGCGCTTTAAGGGCCGGAGAATTGAGCACGGCGGCACCCTGCCGATCAGCGATCTGTCGACCCATGTGATTCTGGAGGATGGTGACCTGCGCCTGCAGCCGGTGCGCTTTGGCCTGGCCAACGGGTCGATTGCCGGCAGCGTACACCTGCAGGGCGATAAAAAGCCGCTGCAGGGTGAGGCCAATCTGCAGGCGCGACGCCTGAAGCTGAAGGCGCTGATGCCAAACGTCGAGATGATGCAGAAAACCCTCGGCGAGATGAATGGCGACGTCCAGCTGCGCGGCAGCGGCAACTCGGTGGCGGCCCTGCTCGGCAACAGCAACGGTAACCTGAAGCTGCTGATGAACGACGGACTGATCAGTCGCAACCTGATGGAAATCCTCGGTCTTAACGTCGGTAACTACCTGATCGGCCAGATTTTTGGCGATGAGGAGGTTCGGGTAAACTGCGCCGCGGCCAATATCGACGTAACCAATGGCGTCGCCCGGCCGCAGATTTTTGCCTTCGATACAGAAAACGCGCTGATCAATGTGACCGGGACCGCCAGCTTCGCCTCCGAGCAGCTGGACCTGACCATCGATCCGGAAAGCAAAGGCTTTCGGGTAATCACCCTGCGTTCCCCGCTGTATGTCCGGGGCACCTTTAAATCGCCGCAGGCGGGGGTGAAGGCCGGGCCGCTGATTGTCCGCGGCGCGGTAGCGGCGGCGCTGGCAACCCTGGTGACGCCGGCCGCCGCGCTGCTGGCGCTGATCTCCCCGGCGGAGGGCGATAGCAACCAGTGTCGGACCATTTTGTCGCAGATGAAAAAGTAGAGGAGAGCCCTGACGCCGGGGGCGTCAGGGCGAAGGATCACAACGACTGGTGGCGGGTCTCGTGGGTCAGCAGCAGGGCGATCAGCGTCAGCGCCGCCATCGCCGCCAGATAGGTGCCGACCGCCGCGAGACCGTAGTTACCCTGCAGCCAGGCGGCAATGTACGGCGCGACCGAAGCGCCGAGGATCGACGACACGTTATAGGAGAACGACGCGCCGGTGTAGCGCACTTCCGTCGGGAACAGCTCCGGGAGCAGCGCGCCCATCGGGCCAAAGGTCAATCCCATCAGGCTTAAGCCCAGCAGCAGGAAGGCGAAGACCAGCAGCGGATTGCCGGAGCCCAGCAGCGGTTTAAAGGCGAACAGGGCGAACAAAATAATCATCGTGGTGATGATAATCATGCTCTTGCGACGACCAAAAGCGTCCGCCAGCAGGCCGGCGACAGGCACCATTACGCCAAAGCCAATCACCGCCATCATCAGCATCCACAGCACTTCGTTACGCGGCAGACCCAGGCCATTCGGCGCCGCGCCGGTGCTGAAGGTCATCGAGTAGACGGTCATGATGTAGAACAGGGTATAGGTGGCCAGCATGATGAAGGTGCCCAGCACCGTCACCCGGACGTGTTTGGTCAACAGGGTACCCAGCGGGATTTTGACCTGTTTTTTCGCCGCCGCTACTTTGGCGAAGACCGGGGTCTCATGCAGCGAGACGCGAACATACAGACCGATGATCACCAGCACCGCGGAGAAGATAAACGGCACGCGCCAGCCCCACTCCATAAACTGCTGGTCGGTCAGCAGCCAGGAGAGCAGCAGGAAGGTGCCGTTGGCGAAGAAGAAGCCGATCGGCGCGCCCAGCTGTGGGAAGGAGCCGTACAGGGCGCGCTTGCGCGCCGGGGCGTTTTCCGTAGCCAGCAGCGCTGCGCCGCCCCATTCCCCGCCGAGGCCAAGGCCCTGACCGAAACGCGCCAGCGCCAGCAGCATCGGCGCGACAATGCCAATGCTTTCATAGCCGGGCAGCAGGCCGATCACCACGGTGGAGATCCCCATGGTTAACAGCGAGGCCACGAGGGTGACCTTCCGGCCGACGCGATCGCCGAAGTGGCCAAACAGCGCGGAGCCGATCGGCCGGGCGACGAAGGCGATGGCGAAGGTGGCCAGCGACTGCAGGGTGGCCGCAGCGGCATCGCCCTGCGGGAAAAAGATATGCGGGAAGACGATGACCGCGGCGGTGGCATAGATGTAGAAGTCGAAAAACTCAATGGCGGTGCCAATGAGCGAGGCGACAACAACCTTGTTGCGTGAGTTGACCGGGGCGGTTTCCTGCGTGTTTTCGAGAGTGGTGGCTGTGGCTTGCATAGATCTTTCTTATTTTTGCGCGAACGAAAAGCCATATAGCCACAGCCACAGGGACATTTCAATCTGTAACAAACGCGGGAAATGGGCAAAAAAGAGGCAAAAAGCGGATAATTTTTACACCAGTAAAAATAGTTCTATGAAATGCTTCACACAATTAAAAAGATAGAGAATAAAACCAGTTTTGAGTTAAATAAAAGTTACATGCTGGATTTATCTGCTGAAATCAAGCGCGAGGATGAATTTTGCCTCTTTTATTCATCCTCGCAATACCTCAGCGGTGGGTTTTGCCCGGCATCCGCCGGTCGTCTTTATACTCCGCGGTGGCGATCCACGCGGCGCAGAATAGCGTCAGGCGGGCGAAGAAATAGAAAAAGGCCATCAGCCCCAGCACCGATCCGAACGCCGCCCCGGAGGGGGATTTCACCAGCGCCGGCAGCGTCCAGGTCATGACGATTTTTATGATTTCAAAGCCAATCGCCGCGATAAGCGTGCCGCGAAACAGGGCCTTGCGCCGCGGACGATGGCGCGGCAGGCGCCAGAAAATCCAGAAAAAGAGCAGATAGTTGGCAAAAATCGAGATGGCGAGGCCGATTAGCCGCCAGGCGGGTTTCAGCCATTCAATGTTGTCGAGATACAGCGCGGAGATAATCATCTGCTGGGCGGAGCCGGCGACGGAGGTGATCGACAGCGTAATAATCAGCGCCACCAGCAGACCGATCAGCGAGATAAGATCGCGGAAGTACTTTACCCAGATTTTCTCCTCGTCCTGCGGCCGGCGCTCCCAGACGTCGCGCGATTGAGCGCGGATCGCTTCGCGCAGGTTGCCCATCCAGTTAATACCGGAATAGAGGGCGACCAGCAGGCCGACCAGACCGACGGCGGTGCGCTGTTGCACCGCGGTGTTGATGGTGTTTTTCAACGTTGCCGCCAGCGTTGGGTCGCTGACGTTTTGCAGAATTTTGTCGAAAATGTCCTGCAGCAGGGTTGGGTGCCAGGCCAGCACGAAGCCGGCGGCGGCAAAGGAGACCATCAGGATCGGGATCATCGACAGGAACGAGAAATAGGTGATAGCTGCCCCAAACTGATTGCCGAGCCGGTCATTGAAGCGCTCTGCGGCGCGCAACAGATGGGCGATCACCGGGTTGCGCTGCACTTTGGCCGCCGTTCCGGTGACGGTCTTCAGCGCCTGGCTGGCTTTTTGCCCGACGGCGGTGTCATTAAGGGCCTCGAGCGTGCTTTTGCTTTTCTCCGGCTGCGTATCCGGTTCCTGTGGCGGGCGTCGATCGTCGTTTTCCGGCGTCATACGTAATTTCTTCCTTTTTTACAGCGAGATTCAGCAAAAAGTATACCTTAAATGCCGTATCCTGCAGGAATGCCTCTCCCCGCCGCCCGTTTTCCAGCCGCGCCGCTCAATCGACATACGCTTTCATCAGTCCGCCCAGCCACTCCATAAACAGATTTACCCGGCGGGAGAGATTGCGCCGGTGCGGGTAGATCAGCGAGACCGGCAGCGGCTCGGCGCGGTACTGGGGCAGGATCTCAATCAGGTCGCCGGCGCGTAACGCCTCGCGCACGCCGGTGCGTGGCACCTGAATAATCCCCAGCCCGGCGATACAGGCTGCCTGATAGGTTTCCGTACTGTTGACCGTCAATATGCCGCCGGTTTTTACCCAGCGCACCGCGCCGTCGATCATTACCTCAAAGCCGGGGGGACGGACCCCGAGGGTGCTGGCGTAGTGGATCAGGGCATGATCCGCCAGATCCTCCAGGGATTGCGGATAGCCAAAACGCGCCAGATAGTCCGGGCTGGCGCAGTTAATTTGCGTCAGCTTGCCCAGCGGGCGGGCAATCAGCCCTGAGTCTTTGAGCGCGCCGACGCGCACCACGCAGTCAAACCCCTCGCGGATCACGTCCACCAGCCGATCGCTGCTGCTCAGCTCCAGTTCGATGCCCGGATACTGCTGTAAAAAAGTCGGCAGATGCGGGATCACCATTTTTTTAGCAAAACCGACCGGCATATCCACCCGCAGCCGGCCGCTGATGCTCGCCGGATCGTGCTGGAACATGCCGTCCAGTTCGTCGAGGTTGCTCAGCAGATCTTTCGCCCGCTCGTAGTAGACCATCCCATCCTGGGTGAGCTGGACCCGGCGGGTGGTGCGGTGCAGGAGCCGCACGCCAAGATGGCTTTCCAGGGCCTGAATCTGTCGCGAGACGCTACCCTTAGGTAGCGCCAGGGTCTCGGCGGCGCGGGAGAAGCTCTCCAGATCCGCTACGCGAATGAATAACTGCATTGCATGAATTTTATCCATGCCGATCGCCTATTGTTGTTGTTACTGAAACAGTAAAACGCAATATAGCGTATTTATTGTTGCATGAGCAGTTAATAAGCTACAACACAATCACAACGCAACCTGAAAGGGGCTTCTGATGACACAACGTATCGCTTTAGTGACCGGCGGCAGCCGCGGTCTGGGTAAAAACGCCGCGTTGAAGCTGGCGGCAAAGGGAACCGATATTCTTTTGACCTATCACAGCAACCGCCAGGCGGCCCTCGACGTGGTGGCGGAAATAGAGCAAAAAGGGGTCAAAGCGGCAGCATTAGCGCTGAACGTCGGCGATTCCACAACATTTGACGCATTCGCCAGCGAGGTGGCGCAGGTGCTGGCGCAGAAGTGGGGACGCACAACCTTTGATTATTTACTGAACAATGCCGGGATCGGACTCAACGCGCCCTTCGCCGAGACCAGCGAAGCGCAGTTTGACGAGCTGATGAATATCCAGTTCAAAGGGCCGTTTTTCCTGACCCAGCGTCTGCTGCCTCTCCTGCAGGATGGGGGGCGTATCCTCAATGTCTCCAGCGGCCTGGCGCGCTTTGCCCTGCCGGGCTATGCGGCCTACGCCGCGATGAAGGGGGCGATGGAGGTTCTGACCCGCTATCAGGCGAAAGAGCTGGGCGGACGGGGGATATCGGTGAACATCATCGCGCCGGGGGCCATTGAGACCGACTTTGGCGGCGGGGAGGTGCGCGATAACGCCGAGGTGAATCGGCATATCGCCGCCCAGACTGCGCTGGGGCGCGTTGGGCTGCCGGATGATATCGGCGACGCCATCGCCGCCCTGCTCAGCGATGAGCTGGCGTGGATGAACGCGCAGCGTGTGGAAGTCTCGGGCGGGATGTTCCTCTGATCCTGACTGCCCCCAGCCTGTGACCGGCGGTGCGCTACGGCGCATCGCCCTCCCCACGCAGCCGACCGAACAGCCAGTCGTTGTGCCAGCGTCCGTTGAGCCAGTAGTTTTCCCGCAGCTCCCCCTCCAGCCGGAAGCCGGCTTTGAGCAGTAACTGCTTAGACGTCTCGTTGCCGGCGGTGACGCTGGCGGTCAGGCGGCGGACGCCGCCGGTGGTAAAGGCGTAGTCGCACAGCGCGCGCAGCGATTCGTAGCCGTAGCCCCGACCCTGCGCCGCCGGGGCGAAGAGAAAGCCAACCTCGGCAATGTCGCGCTGATGATGCTGGTAACCGGTCAGGCCGAGCGGGGTATGGGTCAGCCTGTCGCGCACCACCAGGCACAGCCAGTGTTCATCCCCGGGCGTCCACGGCGGCAGCCGCGAATCGAACGCCTCGCGGATGGCCGCCTGCGGTCGGGGATCGGCGACGTAGAGCATGACCTGCGGATCCTGCTGCAGGGAAAGAAAAAACGACCAGTCGTCCAGCTGCAGCGGTGAGCAGCGCAGGCGCGGCGTCAGAAGTTCAGGCATAAGCGTCGTTCCGGGCAGGGCGAATCCTCTGAACATAGCAGGAGAAAGCCGCCGGGAACAGCCCGACTAGGTTGGCTCACCGTACAGGCCAATCAGTCGGCGCACCACGCCGTTGGTCCAGCCAAAGCCATCCTGCAGGGGATACTCCCCGCCGCCGCCCTCATGGGGGACGCCGGTGGCAATATGGTATTTTTCAATCAGCTTGTGATGCTGCTTGTAAAAGTGGTTGACCGTCTGCAGCCAGCTCCAGGCAATCTCATCTCCCAGCGGATCCTGGCCGTAACGTTTAAATCCCTGGATCGCCATCCACTGCAGCGGCGCCCAGCCGTTGGGTTTATCCCACTGCTCACCGCTTTCGTATTCGGTGGCCATGATCCCCCCGGGGGTGAGCAGGCGGGCCCGCACCGCATCGGCAAGGCGTTCTGCCTGTTCGTGGGTCGCCAGGCCGACGTAAAGGGTGACGATACTGGCTGCGGAAAACAGCGCCAGCTGTTCACGGCGCCAGTCATAATCGCGGAAACAGCCGTTCTCATCATCCCACAGATAGCGGTTGACCGCCGCCCGCCGATCCTGGGCCTTCTGGCGGAAGGCCGTCTCCGTCTCGCGATCGCCCTTCAGGCCGGAGAGGTTGGCAATGGTCGTCTCCAGCTTGAACAGGAAGGCGTTCAGGTCGATGGGGATAAACTGCGTCGTGCGGATGCTGGCCAGCCGCGTGATATCCCGCAGCCAGCGGCTGGAGTAGTCCCAGCCGGACGCGGCGCCCGCCCGCAGGTCGCGGTATACTTCATTGGCGGGCCGCCCGGAGTGTCGGGCGGTCTCCACGTCTTCGCGCCACGACTCATCCCGCGGCGTGTCACGGTCGTCCCAGTAGCGATTGAGCAGGGAGCCATCCGGCATACGCACCACGTGGCGATACGCCTGGTGCGGGATCAACGACTCGGCCCCGTCCATCCAGAAGGCGTGCTCCATCTTCAGATGGTCCAGATAGCGCTTCGCGCCACGCACACCATCCTCTTCAAAGAGTTCGACCATCAGGGCGAACACCGGCGGCTGCGAGCGGCTGAGGTAGTAGGTGCGGTTGCCGTTCGGAATGTGGCCGTAGGTTTCAATCAGCCAGGCAAAGTTATCGGCCATGCATTTCAGCAAATCTTCCCGGCCGCTCTCCGCCAGCCCCAGCATGGTGAAATAAGAGTCCCAGTAATAGGTTTCGCTAAAGCGACCGCCGGGCACGATGTAGGCCTGCGGCAGCGCCAGTAGCGATGACCACGGGATATGATCCTGAGGCTCGCGGGTCAGCACCGGCCACAGCTTGTCGATGTGTTCTTTCAGGGTCAGGCTGGGGTCGGAGATATAGATGTCGCTCTGGCTCTCCGGCAGCCAGAAGTTGTCCTCAACGAACTGCCGCAGATCGAAGTCGGGCTGGCGTTTGACCTTGCGGTAGTTCCGCAGGATGTCCAGCGGATCGTGTTTCGGTGCGCAGTCGGGGAAGGTTTTGCTGTCCGCGAAAATGCGTGATTTCTGCACGTTGGTAAACAGCTCAAGATAGCGATCCGCCGGGGTGAGGGCATCGGACGCCGGAAGCCCCTCGATCACCTCAGGCTCCGGTTCAGCGTCTATCATCTCATCCAGCTTTAATTCGTACGGATCGGCTTCGTAGCAGGGATCGATGTCGATCCTTAACTCGTCGTCTTCAACGTGGCGTAATTTCTGGCTGAACATAGCGATACGGACCTCCGGATAGCGTGAGTTCGGGGCCGGGCATACCCGGCCTTGTCTATTAAGCGTAGACAGTCGCTTCGGTGAGTGTGAAGCAAACTGTGCGTGAGATCACGCTTTTCCGCCGAGAAGAAAAGCTGCCATTTCAAAGTACGCTGTTGATAAGTAATTAAAAATTGTACATCCTGGCGCAGATGAAATTCGGAGCATTCATTATGCAACAAAATTTTATCCCGGGGCGCTCACTCCCACGCCGCCTCCAGCATCTCCAGCAGCTGTTCGCCGCTCAGGCTGACCGGGTTGGCCTTCATCGATGAGGAGGTGCTGGCGGCCAGCGCCGCCGGTTCCAGCGCATCGCGCGCTACGCCGAGGTCGCGCAGGGTGCCAAGGCCAGCGCGATGGCTCCATTCCCGCAGACTGTCCCAGACCTGATCCACAGGGACGTCCAGCCCGTCGGCCAGCCAGCGGCGGACATCGTTAACGCGCTGGCGCAGGCCAGGGTCGTTGATCTGCGACTCATTGAGCGCCAGGCCAAACGGCAACAAACTGCCGCATAGGGCGCCGTGCGAGGCGCGGCTCAGGCCGCCCAGCGGGCCGGCGAGGCCGTGGATCACCCCCAGCCCGGCGTTCGCCAGCGCCAGTCCGCCGCACAGGCTGACCCAGGCCATCTCGTCGCGGCTGGCCGGACACTCTTGTTCCATCAGGATTTTTAGCGCGCGAATTCCCCGCGGGATCGCCTGCTGGCAGAGAGCATCGGTGAAGGGAGTGGCCCGGCTGCAGAGCCAGGGCTCGATCACCTGGGTCAGGGCGTCGAGGCCGGAGCTCAGGGTGATGCTCCGCGGCGCGTTGTCGGTTAGCGCCGGGTCGACAATCGCCAGGTCAGGCAGCATTCGGTCGTCGCGCAGGCTCACTTTCCGCTGCTGTTCCGGAACGTTGATCACCGCATTTTTGGTGACCTCCGCGCCCGTGCCAGCGGTGGTGGGGATCGCCACGAACGGCAGGGGACTGGCTTCCAGCTGACGGCCCGTTCCCACCACCTCCAGATAGTCGATCACCGGGCCAACGGCGGGGACCAGCGCCGCAATCGCCTTACCGGCGTCAATCACCGCGCCGCCGCCGAGGCTGACCACCGCTCTGATCCCTTTCTCGCGCGCCAGCTGGACGCCCTGCTCGATATCGCTAAGCCAGGGTTCGCGACTTATCGCCAGCGTCGTGACCGCAAGCTGCAGCGCCTCCAGCTGCTGGCGGAGAAACGCCGCCCGCTGCGGGCTGGCGCCATGCACCAGCAGGATTGGGCCGCCCTGTTGCGCCAGCCAGGGGGCGGCGCTCTCGGCCTGACCACGGCCAAAACGAATATTTGCAGGCATCAAAACGGTAAAAGGGGTCAACATGTCGGGTTCCTTTTCGGCAAACAGGCTGGAATCAACTATACACATTATCCAGCGCTCTGCCTTGTTGCTGGCTGGCAATAGAGTAGAGTGAATGAACTGTCTTTTATGGCTGAGGAATCGCTGACGATGCTAACAATTCTGGGTAAACGCTCTTCAATCAATGTACGGAAAGTGTTGTGGACCTGCGAGGAAGCCGGGCTGGCGTACCAGCAGGAAGATTACGGCAGCGGATTTAAGCCCCTGGATACGCCTGAGTTTCAGCGTCTGAATCCTAACAGCCTGGTGCCGGTGTTACTGGACGATGACTTCGTGCTCTGGGAGTCGAACAGTATCTGCCGCTATCTGGCGCGCAAAGCGGAGCGCTGGGATCTGCTGCCCGCCGAGCCGCAGCCCGCCGCCGAGGTGGAGCACTGGATGGACTGGCAGGCGACCGAGTTTAACACTGCCTGGCGCCATGCTTTTATGGGGCTGGTGCGTAAAGATCCGCGCTTTCAGGATCCGGTGGCGATTAAAGAGAGTATTGCCGCCTGGACCCACTGCGTGCGCATTGTTGAAGCGCAGCTGCAGCGTACCGGGGCGTGGGTAGCCGGCGAGCGCTTCACCCTGGCCGATATCGTGCTGGGGCTGTCGGTGCATCGCTGGAAAATGACCCCTTTCGCCCATCCGGAGATGCCAGCCGTGGAGCGCTGGTATATGGCGCTCAATCAGCGCCCGGCGTTTATGCGCCATGGCAATAACGGCGTGGCCTGAGCATAAAAAAAGAAGCCCCTGGGGGCTTCTTTTTATCATCCGGCGATCGCGTCTTAGCGCATGGTGACGAACTCTTCTGCCGCCGTCGGGTGAATGGCGACGGTGTTGTCGAAGTCTTTTTTGGTGGCGCCCATCTTCAGGGCCACCGCAAAGCCCTGCAGCATCTCATCCATCCCGAAGCCGATGCCGTGGATGCCGACAATCTTCTCTTCCGGGCCGACGCACACCAGCTTCATGCGGCACGGCTGACGGTGAGAGGTCACGGCGGTATACATCGCGGTGAAGGAAGATTTGTAGACCTTCACGGCGTCGTCGCCGTACTGCTCGCGCGCCTGCGGCTCGGTCAAGCCGACGGTGCCGATTGGCGGATGGCTGAAGACCACGGTCGGGATGTTGCTGTAGTCCAGATGCTCTTCCGGTTTGTTGTTAAACAGGCGTTCGGAGAGACGTCGGCCTGCGGCCACGGCGACCGGCGTCAGCTCAACGGCGCCGGTATTATCGCCCACCGCGTAGATGCCCGGCACGTTGGTGTTCTGGAATTTATCAACGATGATGTACCCTTTATCGTTGGTTTTAACGCCCGTTGCCGCCAGATTGAAGTTGTCGGTCGCCGGTTCGCGGCCAATCGCCCAGATCAGGCAGTCAACGGTCTGGCTGCGGCCATCTTCCAGCTCCAGCGTCAGGCTGCCGTCGGCATTCTTCACCACCGCTTTCGGGATCGCATTGGTATGCAGCTGCGGGCCTTCGGCGTTCATCACTTCCACCAGGGTCTCAACGATCAGCGGATCGAAGCTGCGCAGCGGCGCGTGTTTACGCACGAACAGGTGGGTTTCGGCGCCGAGGCCGTTAATCACCCCCGCCAGCTCAACGGCGATATAGCCTGCGCCGACCACCGCCACGCGCTTCGGCAGCGCCGGCAGTTCGAAGAAACCGTCGGAATCAATACCGTATTCGACGCCCGGAATATCCGGGTGGCTCGGCCGGCCGCCGGTGGCGATCAGGATATGGTCAGCGGTGATGATCTCGCCGTTGACTTCCACGGTGTGGGCATCGACAAAGCGCGCGAAGCCTTTGATCACGTCGACTTTATTCTTACCCAGTACGTTGTCGTAAGAGGTATGAATACGGTCGATATAGGCGCTACGGCTGGCGACCAGCTTCTCCCAGTCAAAATGGTTGATGGTGGTATCGAAACCGTAGTCCGGGCCGTAAAGATGAATCGCTTCGCGGATCTGCGCCGCATGCCACATCACCTTTTTCGGCACGCAGCCGACGTTGACGCAGGTGCCGCCCAGCTCTTTGGCTTCAATCAGCGCGCACTTCTGGCCGTACATGGCCGCGCGGTTAATTGAGGCGATACCGCCGCTACCGCCGCCGATGGCGAGGTAATCATAATGTTTGCTCATGCCCATATGTCCTTAATCGTTGATTGCCGCGATTGTAGCGCGAGGCTTAAAAGGTTCCACCGATGGTTGCGATTACTCCGGTACGATCCAGCTGACGGTGGCGTGGCCGGTGCCGGTCGGAACCAGTTTGCTGTGCAGCCACGGCAGCACGTTATTCATCTGCTGCTCCAGCTTCCACGGCGGGTTGATGACGATCATCCCGGAGGCGGTCATGCCGCGCTGGTCGCTGTCCGGACGCACCGCCAGCTCAATCTGCAGGATTTTGCGGATGCCGGTGGCTTCTAACTCTTTGATCATGCGTTTGATTTGCGCGCGCAGCACCACCGGGTACCACAGGGCGTAGGTGCCGGTGGCGAAGCGTTTGTAGCCTTCGTTAATCCCGGTGACCACCGCCTGATAGTCGGTTTTAATTTCGTACGGCGGGTCGATCAGAATCAAACCGCGGCGCGATACCGGCGGCAGCTTGGCTTTCAGCTGCTGGTAGCCATCGGCTTTATCGATGCGCGCGCGGCTGTCTTTCTGGAATTCAGCGCGCAGCAGCGGGAAGTCGCTCGGGTGCAGCTCTGTCATCTGCAGGCTGTCCTGCTCGCGCAGCAGCTGGCGGGCAATCAGCGGCGAGCCCGGGTAGTAGCGCAGCTGGCCGTTACGGTTGAAGTGTTCGACTACCGAAATATACGGCTCCAGCTCCGCCGGCAGGTCGTCCTGCTGCCAGATGCGGGCGATGCCTTCAAGATACTCGCCGGTACGTTCGGCGTGCTCGCCGCTCAGCTGATAGCGGCCCGCGCCGGCGTGAGTGTCCAGGTAGAGAAACGGTTTTTCTTTCTCTTTCAGTGATTCAATGATCAGGCTCTGAACGGTGTGTTTGAGGACGTCGGCGTGGTTGCCTGCGTGAAAGCTGTGGCGATAACTGAGCATGGATGCAGAGATTCCGGGAAGTAAACAAGTTAACCGATAGTTTACCGCAGATCGGCCGAGATTACCGCTGCGCCGCCGCGCTGTTTCATTTCTGCCAAAAGCGTTGCAAAACATAACGCTGTCATAAAAACGTCAAACGGCCGCGCTAGCGTCGGATACAGGCAAGGTAATTATTTGAATAAAAGGAAAAATAATGAAAAGGCAACTCTCGCTGCTGGCCGTCGCGCTGCTGCTGGCGCAACCGGTTCTGGCTAAAGACATCCCGCTGAACAGGGCGGCGGCCCTCGCCAATAGCGTGACGCCGGCTGCCTCCAGCCAGGCGTATGACGATCTTGAGCAACAGGCGCTGGCGCAGCTACGCCACGCTCTGCAGGGGAATGCCGCCACGCTGACCCGCGATCGGCTGGCGCACACCAAACAAAACCAAACTCAGGCCGATACCGCCTGGCTGAAGGCCAGCGGCTATGACTTCCAGACCCGGGCCAACCAGCAGGCGGGCATTGCGCTGCTGTCGGCGTTCAGCACCCTGCCGGAGACCGTCGTGAAGCAGAATCTGGCGACGGTGACCGCCATCAATCGCGACGCCGTGCAGACCACGCGCCGTCAGGCGCTGGCCGATGCGGAAGGCATTAGCTACCTCTACTTCCTCAACGACGCGCTGGGGCCACGCCTTGGCAAAGCGTTTCTGACCGCCTATGACCAGGGCGCGCTGGGGAAAGCGGCAGCGTTGATCAAAGCCTCGGAGGTCAGCACCGGCGAGGCGAAAAAGCACTTCAACAATCCGCGGCCGTTTCTGGTGCAGGGCAACACCATTCACCTGGTGCCTGACGATGTGGTGGTGAAAGATAACCAGCCCTACACCGCCGACGGCGGCTCGTTCCCCAGCGGCCACACCAACACCGGCTATACCGATGCGCTGCTGCTGGCGGCGATGATCCCGGAGCGCTACGACGCGCTGGTGGCGCGCGGCGCCCGCTATGGCTACTCGCGCATCGTGCTGGGCGTCCACTACCCGCTGGACGTGATCGGCTCGCGAATGGTGGCCGAGCGCAACGTGGCCCACTATCTTAACGATCCGCACTACCGGGTATTATTTAACGAAGCCCGCGATCAGCTGCGCGCCGCGCTGGCGAAGGCCTGCGGCACATCGCTTGCCGAGTGCGCGAAGAGCAGCGTGAAAGACGATCCCTGGCGCGATCCGGCGATGCGTGATTTCTCTCGCTTCACCATGACCTACGATCTGCCGCAGCAGAAGGGTCCGCAGCCGCGTTTACAGGTGCCGGAGGGGGCGGAAGTGCTGCTGGAAGATGCCCTGCCGCATCTGTCAGCGGCCCAGCGTCGGGCGCTGATGGTCAACACCGCGCTGCCGGCGGGTTACCCGCTATCCGGCGCCACCCCCGAACAGCAATTCTGGCAGCGGCTGAATCTGTCGGCGGCCTGGGAGATGGCGCAAAAAAGGCATTAATGTGGTTTCCGGCACGCTGCACTGCGTGTCGCGCTTTTCCGGCAACGGGCGGACTTATCGCAGCAATACCCAGGCTGACGCACCGCCCGTCATTGAAATTCCCCCAACTATCCCCCATTCTAGATCTCATGCATAAGCGCCGGACGCGCGCTTCATTCACCCTTTTCAACAGGACAGCGCATATGACCAATCCATTATTGACGCCTTTCTCCCTGCCGCCTTTTTCTGCGATCAAACCAGAGCACGTGGTCCCTGCGGTCACCAAAGCGCTGGAGGATTGCCGGGCCGCGGTGGAAAGCGCGGTGGCGCATGGCGCGCCGTATAGCTGGGAAAATCTTTGCCAGCCGCTGGCGGAAGTGGACGATGTGCTGGGACGCATCTTCTCGCCTGTCAGCCATCTGAATTCGGTTAAAAACAGCCCTGAACTGCGTGAGGCCTACGAACAGACGCTGCCGCTGCTCTCCGAGTACAGCACCTGGGTCGGCCAGCATGAAGGCCTGTATAAAGCCTATCGCGACCTGCGCGATGGCGATAACTACGCCACGCTGAATACCGCGCAGAAAAAAGCGGTTGATAACGCGCTGCGCGATTTTGAATTATCCGGGATTGGCCTGCCGCCGGAGGCGCAGAAACGCTACGGTGAAATCGCCGCGCGCCTCTCTGAGCTGGGCAACCAGTACAGCAACAACGTCCTCGACGCCACCATGGGCTGGAACAAGCTGGTGACCGATGTCGCTGATCTGGCCGGCATGCCGGAAAGCGCGCTGGCCGCCGCTCAGGCTCAGGCGCAGGCCAAAGAGCAGGAAGGGTATCTGCTGACCCTGGATATTCCGAGCTATCTGCCGGTGATGACCTACTGCGATAACCAGGCGCTGCGCGAAGAGATGTATCGCGCCTATTCCACCCGCGCCTCCGATCAGGGCCCGAACGCCGGGAAATGGGATAACAGCCCGGTGATGGCGGAGATCCTCGCCCTGCGTCACGAGCTGGCGCAGCTGTTGGGCTTTGACAGCTATGCGTATAAATCCCTCGCCACCAAAATGGCGAAGGATCCGCAGCAGGTGCTCGATTTCCTCACCGACCTGGCAAAACGCGCCCGTCCGCAGGGCGAAAAAGAGCTGGCCCAGCTGCGCGCCTTCGCCAAAGCCGAGTTTGGCGTCGATGAGCTGCAGCCGTGGGACATTGCCTACTACAGCGAAAAACAGAAGCAGCACCTCTACAGCATCAGCGATGAGCAGCTGCGCCCCTATTTCCCGGAAAACAAAGCCGTTAGCGGCCTGTTTGAAGTGGTTAAGCGCATTTACGGTATTACCGCTAAAGAGCGTACCGATGTCGATGTGTGGCATCCGGAAGTGCGCTTCTTCGAGCTGTATGACGAACACAACGAGCTGCGCGGCAGCTTCTATCTCGACCTGTATGCCCGCGAGCATAAGCGCGGGGGGGCCTGGATGGACGACTGCGTCGGCCAGATGCGTAAACTGGATGGTTCCCTGCAGAAGCCGGTCGCCTACCTGACCTGTAACTTCAACCGCCCGGTCAACGGCAAGCCGGCGCTGTTCACCCATGACGAAGTGATCACCCTGTTCCACGAGTTCGGCCACGGTCTGCACCATATGCTGACCCGCATCGACACCGCCGGGGTTTCCGGCATCAGCGGGGTGCCGTGGGATGCGGTCGAGCTGCCGAGCCAGTTTATGGAGAACTGGTGCTGGGAGCCGGAAGCGCTGGCGTTTATCTCCGGCCATTATGAAACCGGTGAACCGCTGCCGCAGGAGCTGCTGGAGAAAATGCTGGCGGCGAAAAACTACCAGGCGGCGATGTTTATTCTGCGCCAGCTGGAGTTCGGCCTGTTCGATTTCCGCCTGCATGCGGAGTACAAACCGGAGCAGGGAGCGAAAATCCTTGAAACCCTGGCCGAGATTAAAAAGCAGGTCGCCGTGGTGCCGGGGCCGACCTGGGGCCGCTTCCCGCACGCCTTCAGCCACATCTTCGCTGGCGGCTATGCGGCAGGCTACTACAGCTACCTGTGGGCCGACGTGCTGGCGGCAGACGCCTTCTCACGCTTCGAAGAAGAGGGGATTTTCAACCGTGAAACCGGTCAGTCGTTCCTCGACAATATCCTGAGCCGCGGCGGTTCCGAAGAGCCGATGGAGCTGTTCAAACGCTTCCGCGGGCGTGAGCCGCAGCTGGACGCGATGCTGGAGCATTACGGGATCAAAGGCTGATTGCTACGTGAAGATCTGCTTAATTGATGAAACAGGCGCCGGTGACGGCGCCTTATCTGTTTTAGCCGCCCGCTGGGGGCTGGAGCAGGATGACGATAACCCGATGGCGCTGGCGCTGACGACGGAGCATCTGGAGCTACGCAAGCGCGATGAGCCCAAGCTTGGCGGCATCTTCGTCGATTTCGTCGGCGGGGCGATGGCCCACCGGCGCAAGTTTGGCGGCGGCCGCGGCGAAGCGGTGGCTAAAGCGGTGGGTATTAAAGGCGATTACCTGCCGGATGTCGTCGATGCGACGGCCGGGCTGGGACGCGATGCCTTTGTGCTGGCGTCGGTCGGCTGTCGCGTGCGGATGCTGGAGCGTAATCCGGTGGTCGCCGCGCTGCTCGATGATGGCCTGGCGCGCGGCTATGCTGACGCGGAAATCGGCGGCTGGCTGCAGGAGCGGCTGCAGCTGATCCACGCCTCCAGCCTGACGGCGTTAACCGATATCACCCCGCGCCCGCAGGTGGTGTACCTCGATCCGATGTTCCCGCATAAGCAGAAAAGCGCGCTGGTGAAGAAAGAGATGCGCGTCTTTCAGTCGCTGGTGGGGCCGGATTTAGACGCCGATGGCCTGCTGGCCCCGGCGCGCCAGCTGGCGACCAAACGAGTGGTGGTCAAGCGCCCTGATTATGCGCCGCCGCTGGCGGATGTCGCCACGCCGAATGCGGTGGTGACCAAAGGGCATCGGTTTGATATTTACGCCGGTACGCCGGAGTAATATTACGCCGTGGTGGTAACTCCCGGATAGCGGCGCAACGCGCCTTATCCGGGCTACCGAATCGTCGCCCGGCTCAGCGTAGCGCAAGCCGGGAACCACAATATCTGAACAAACGGCGCCAGTGCGGATCGGCCATCTCAAACGGTTATTCGGCGCTGGCCGGGGTATTAATCATCCGGTTCAGCCACGGCACCATCAGCGCCATTACCACCGTGACGCCCAGCGTCACCAGGCCAATTTTACTGAACACATTGGTGTAGACCGGCAGGGTCTGCAGCGGGTCGGTGATGTTTTCCGGCACCGCGGTAAAGGTCGCCACATAGCCGCCCAGCAGGAAAGCGGCGGCCTGGGTCAGAAACCACATCCCCAGAATAAAGCCCATCAGATGCTGCGGCACCAGCGCGGCAACCATCGCCAGCCCCAGAGCGCTGATTAACAGTTCCCCCAGACTCTGGAACAGATAGACCAGCACAATAAACCACGGCGAGGTTAACCCCTGGGCGTCGGCGAACCACATCCCGGCCGCCGCGGCGGTCAGGAAGCCCAGCGCGCAGAGGAACATCCCGAGGGTAAATTTCACCGGCATGGTCAGGTCTTTACCCTTATGACCGAGATGGGTGTAGATCGCCGCCAGCACCGGGCTGGCGACCACTACCCAGAAGGGATTCAGCGCCTGGAAGCTGACCGGGTTGATGGTAAAGCCAAGGATCTCATGATGGACGTTGTTGATGGCGAAGAAGTTCAGCGAGGTCGGCATCTGGGCATACAGAATGTAAAACAGCACCGCCTCGATCATCAGAATAAAGGCGACGAACATTTTGTTGCGTCCAGTTTTATCGAGGCGAAACGCCTCACGGAAAAAGAACGCAATAACCACGACCGACAGAACAATCAGCACCAGGTTGGCGATCATCACGTTATGCATCAGCCAGGCGCAGAGAAAAATCATTACCACCGTACCGGCCAGCACCAGCGCCAGATTGCGTAGGCTGAGGGGGCGATGATCCGGCTCGGAGCCAATATCTTTCACCATCCCGCGGCAGGCGAAGTAGACCAGCAGCGCGATAATCAGCCCCGCGCCGCACAGGTTATAGGTTACCGCGTAGCCAAATTTTTCGGCGATCACCGGCGCCAGCGACAGCGACAGCAGCGAACCGATGTTTATCGACATATAGAACAGGGTAAATGCCCCGTCGAGACGGGCATCCTTCGGCGGATAGCATTTGGAGAGCAGGCTCGCCGGGTTGGCTTTAAACAAACCGTTGCCGACGGCGATGGTGCCGAGAGCGATAAAGATCAGCTGCGGTTTCAGCAGCGACATCCCGGTCATAAAGTAGCCGATAGCCAGCACAATGGCGCCGAGCACCAGCGTGCGTTTGGTCCCCAGCAAATGGTCGCCCACGTAGCCGCCGATGGAGATCAGCCCGTAAACCAGCGCCGCGAAGGCGCCGAAGGTGATAAAGGCCTGTTCCTGAGAGAAGCCCAGCTGTTTAACAAAGAAGACCGCCAGGATCCCCTGAACGCCGTAATAGCCAAAACGTTCCCAGAGCTCCACAAAGAAGATCATAAAGAACGGACGAGGTTGCTGCAGCAAGCCCGTAGGTGCAGTTGTATTCATATTCCTTCGCCTTGTATTACTTTCCCAAAAAGTATGAACGCGTATGCCAGAACGCGCCGAAAATGTCTGATAACTCGCCATGCTGCGGTTATTGGCTTATGGAATAGATTATTATATAGATATTTCGCCGAATAACTGGTTGATCACACTAATTTAATGGCGATTTTATGGATTGAAGTTCTGCCGCATGGCGAGGGAAAGCGAAAATAAAAAACGCCCGCATCGGCGGGCGTATTGCGCGGATAAAACGAGACGGTTATTCGTCTTCTTCGTCGCGCAGCGGGACGATCAGCATGTCGACATGAACGGTGTTAATCAGCTGGCGGGCAGAGGACATCAGCTTGCTCCAGAAGTCCTGATGATGGCCGCAGACCACCAGGTCCATATCGTATTTTTTAATCGCATCGACCAGCACCTGGCCAAGGTCGCCGCTGCCGCTCAGGGTCTCGGTGATGGGATAGCCTGCGTTGGTCGAGAGCTCGGTCAGCGCGTGATGGGTCTCTTCGGAGATGCGTTTTTGCATGTCGCCGAGGTTAACGTCAATCAGCCCGGTGTAGAGGTCGGAGTAATTCACATCCACATGGATCAGGGAGACTTTCGCGTTATACGGGCGGGCCATAGAAACGGCTTTTTCAACCAGTACTTTACTCTCCGGGGACAGGTCTACTGCAATCAGAATATGTTTGTAAGCCATAGTGTTACTCCTTCCATAAGTTTGTCGATGACCATTGGACCTGACAGCTGGCGCTGCCGTTTCGCCCGCGTCCTGCGTGCTACATTCGCGGGAGGGTAGCCTTTAAGGACTTCATTGTAGAAGATATTTCCTACCTTATAGCGCCCCCCGCACTCCGTCAATGCACTGGGTTCACCTAAAAGTTAAACAAATTTATCCGTCTTACGTATTGATAACGAATAACCTTGTGGTAAAAAAATTAATGGATCTCCTACACTATTTAATGAGCCGGTCGGAAAAATAAATGTGAT
The DNA here is from genome assembly GCF_051858335.1 of Klebsiella sp. K47. Lineage (NCBI taxonomy): Bacteria > Pseudomonadati > Pseudomonadota > Gammaproteobacteria > Enterobacterales > Enterobacteriaceae > Klebsiella > Klebsiella sp. K47. The sequence goes on along the minus strand of NZ_JBPYUI010000004.1, from coordinate 38,793 downwards.
CGGAATCGCACTCTTTACGGTATCGTCGTGGGTTATTTGGGGAGCGGTAGCCGCGGAGGTTTTCTCCGTAGGCGGGTCGCCGGGGAGGAGGTATGATCAGCACTATTGCGCTGTTTTGGGCCCTGTGTGTCGTTTGTGTGGTGAATATGGCACGCTACTTCTCATCGTTGCGTGCATTATTGGTGGTGCTACGTGGTTGCGATCCCTTGCTCTATCAGTATGTTGATGGCGGCGGCTTTTTTACCTCGCACGGGCAGCCCAGCAAACAGATGCGGCTGGTGTGGTATATCTATGCCCAGCGCTACCGTGACCATCACGATGATGAATTTATTCGTCGCTGCGAACGTGTTCGTCGCCAGTTTATCCTGACCAGCGCCCTGTGCGGCCTGGTGGTGGTGAGCCTGATTGCGCTGATGATCTGGCACTAACGTTTCAGAATAAAAAAACGGGCCAGCAAGCTGGCCCGTTTTGAACGAATAACGCTTAAATCAGTTTCAGGGAGAGCCAGTAAAGGACGCCTGAAAGGATAATCGCTGCCGGCAGGGTCAGCACCCAGGCCATCAGAATGCTGGTCACCGTCTTTTTCTGCAGACCACCGCCATCCACCAGCATCGTCCCCGCTACCGAGGAGGAGAGTACGTGGGTGGTGGAAACCGGCATCCCGGTGTAGCTCGCCAGACCGATAGAAACCGCTGCGGTCATCTGAGCCGACATCCCCTGAGCGTAGGTCATGCCTTTCTTACCAATCTTCTCACCGATGGTGGTCGCCACGCGGCGCCAGCCGATCATGGTGCCGATACCCAGCGCCAGCGCGACAGCCATGATAATCCAGATTGGCGCGTACTCGATGGTGCTCAGCATATCGGTTTTCAGTTTCTTCAGCAGACGCTGGTCGTCAGCGCTCACATCCGGCAGCTTCGCCACCTTGTCGGTGGTGTCGGAGATGCAGAGCATGATGCGACGCAGCTGGCCGCGCTGTTCCGGTTTTAGCGACTCGTAGTTCTCAACGCCGGTCAGCATGGTTTTGACGCGGTCAAGGGCGTTGATGGTGTTCGCCGGATGGCAGTGGAACTCGCCATTGGCCGCGGTATTGGTATCCGGAGAAGGCACCAGCTGATCGACGCCGGTGGCTTTTTTCAGCAGTTCAGGACGCTGCTGGAAGAAGGTTTCCACGTTGTTGACCGCATCGCGGGTACGGGTGATTTCGTAACCAGAGGCATTCATATTCACCACGAAACCCGCCGGCGCGACGCCGATCAGCACCAGCATCACCAGGCCAATGCCTTTCTGCCCATCGTTAGCACCGTGAGAGAACGACACGCCAATAGCAGACAGGATCAGCGCGATACGGGTCCAGAACGGCGGCTTTTTCTTACCGTCTTTCTTTTCACGCTCTGCGGGCGTCAGGTGGATACGCGCGCGTTTTTTGGTTCCGCTCCAGTAGCGACGCAGCAGGAAAATCAGGCCGCCCGCGATCACCAGACCGACGATCGGCGAGATGATAAGCGAAGCAAAAATACCGATGACTTTCGGGATATTCAGCGCATCAACCACGGAAGTACCGGTCATCAGCGCATTGGTTAAACCAATGCCGATGATGGCGCCAATCAGGGTATGAGAACTGGAAGCTGGAAGACCGAAGTACCAGGTGCCGAGGTTCCAGATGATCGCCGCCAGAAGCATAGAGAACACCATGGCGAGGCCATGTGCGGAACCCATGTTAAGCAGCAGATCGGTCGGCAGCATATGCACGATGGCATAGGCTACGCTGAGACCGCCCAGCAGAACGCCGAAGAAGTTGAAGAGCGCCGCCATCGCCACAGCGAGCTGTGAGCGCATTGCGCGAGTGTAGATAACCGTAGCCACCGCGTTTGCGGTATCATGGAAACCGTTAATCGCTTCGTAAAACAGTACAAAAGCTAAAGCAAGCAATAATAATAGTCCGGTATGTAAATCCAGACCGGCAAATAAATGTAGCATAGGACGTTACGCCATTTTGAGGACATGAACGCGGCGCATTATCAGTGACTTTAGCGGCGCGGGCAAAGTGAAATATAGACTTTTTTTGATTTTCTTCCTGTTTAGGTTTTACCCTGTTGGGAGTAATCCTATATCTTTCAATGATGTATCTAATGCGGGATTTTTCCCGCTGGTGTGACCAGAGTGAAATATTTACAAAACCCGACAATTGGGGAACGAGGAACGCGGTGTGGAAAGGTTTGATGCCATTGTCGTTGGCGCCGGAGCGGCGGGAATGTTTTGCGCAGCGCAGGCGGGCCAGCTTGGCTGCCGCGTCCTGCTGCTGGATAACGGCAAAAAGCCGGGGCGAAAAATTCTGATGTCCGGCGGCGGCCGCTGCAACTTTACCAACATGTATGTTGAACCGGCGGCCTATTTGAGCCAAAACCCGCATTTTTGCAAATCTGCCCTGGCGCGCTACACCCAGTGGGACTTTATCGAGCTGGTCGGTAAATACGGCATCGCCTGGCATGAGAAGACCCTCGGCCAGCTGTTTTGCGATGATTCGGCGGAGCAGATCGTCAATCTGCTGCTCGCGGAATGTGAAAAGGGCGGCGTGCAGATCCGTCTGCGCAGCGAAATCCTCAGCGTGGAGCGCGATGAACAAGGCTACCGGCTACAGGTGAACGGCGAAACGCTGGTGACCAAAAAGCTGGTGATCGCCTCCGGCGGTCTGTCGATGCCGGGGCTCGGCGCCTCGCCGTTTGGCTATAAAGTCGCCGAGCAGTTCGGCCTGAAGGTGCTGCCGACCCGTGCGGGGCTGGTGCCGTTTACCCTCCACAAGCCATTGCTTGAGCAGCTGCAGGTCCTCTCCGGCGTGTCGGTGCCGTCGACCATTACCGCCGAGAACGGCACTCTGTTTCGCGAAAATCTGCTGTTCACCCACCGCGGCCTTTCCGGACCGGCGGTGCTGCAAATTTCCAGCTACTGGCAGCCCGGCGAGTTCGTCACCGTTAATCTGCTACCGGACTGCGATCTTGATGACTTCCTTAACGAGCAGCGCAGCGCGCATCCCAACCAGAGCCTGAAGAACACCCTGGCGATGCAGCTGCCGAAGCGGCTGGTGGAGTGTCTGCAGCAGCTGGGGCAGATACCTGATGTGACGCTCAAGCAACTGAACGTTCGCGATCAGCAGACGCTGGTGGAGACGTTAACCGCCTGGCGCGTGCAGCCGAACGGCACCGAAGGCTACCGGACGGCGGAGGTGACCCTCGGCGGCGTGGACACCAACGAACTCTCGTCGCGTACTATGGAGGCGCGTAAGGCGCCGGGTCTCTACTTTATCGGCGAAGTGATGGACGTTACCGGCTGGCTCGGGGGGTATAACTTCCAGTGGGCGTGGTCAAGCGCCTGGGCCTGCGCGCAGGCGCTGGTGGAAGGGTAATCTACGCGTCCGGGCGCCCTGGTGCCCGGACGTATATGATCAGTTCAACCCAAGAAAATACTGGGCGATTTTGAAATAGATAATCAGCCCGGTGCCATCAATCAGCGTGGCGATAAAGGGCGCGGAAACTACCGCCGGGTCAATGCCGATCCGCTTAAGCACCATCGGAATGACCGAGGAGACAATCGCGCTCCACAGGGTAATGCACACCAGCGTCAGGCTGACGATGAGCGTGATTTCCATGCCAATCCCCATCATCCAGGCGCGCAGGCAGCCCGCCAGGCCCAGGGTCAGGGCAATCAGAAACGAGGTCGATACCTCTTTGCGGATCACCCGCCCCATATCGCGCAGTCGCACTTCCCCCAGCGCCATCGAGCGCACCAGCGTCGAGGTGATCTGCGTTCCGCTGTTGCCGCCGGTGCCGATGAGCAGCGGAATAAAGAAGGCCAGCGCGATGGCCGATTCCAGGGCTTCTTCGAAATGCTGCAGTACGCTGCTGGTGTAGGCTTCGGCCACGAACAGCAGCAGCAGCCACACCGAGCGTTTTTTCCACAGCGTCCAGGGGCTGATCTCGAGGTACGGTTTTTCCAGCGGCAGCGTTGCCCCCTGCAGCTGAGCATCTTCGGTGACGTCATCCTCCAGCAGATGGGCGATCTCCTTCTCCATCAGGCAGCCGACCAGCTCGCCTTTATCGACGACGGGGACCAGGTCGAGGCCGCGCTCGCTGAGCTCGGCAATCACCTGCTGGCGCTCATCGTCAGGTTTGACGCGAAACAGGCAGCTGTCCATCAGGTGGCGGATAGACTGGTTGATATCCGTTTCCTGGAGTAGCTTTTTGACCGACAGGCTGCCACGCAGCTTCTTGCCGGCGACGACAAACACCTGCCCGGGAATATCATCGCTGGCCAGTTGGGAGATAAAGTGTTCGCGCGCCTCATGAACGCTGAGATGTTCCTGCAGCGTAATAAAATCGGTACGCATGTACTGGGCGATCGCATCGCCGTCGAAGCCAGAGGTCGCCTGATGGGCGGCGCAGAGTTGAATGGAAGACATGTTTAAAAATCCCTATAAAAAATCACTCATAGGGGCGAACAAGACAGGGTTAGCGCAGGCAGATCCCTACGTCCTGGTTTTAGCACTGCATAACGTATCTGAACGGTCATGACCGCCAGAAGTTACCTTGGCAACACCTTGATTCGATGGAAGCCTGTATTTCCCTGAGTGGTCTCTCTCGATACCAACAGGGCGGTAACTTGTATTTATGCAGGAGCCTCGCCATAACGAGATCGTTAAATGAGGCGCCATTATTGGCGAAGAGGGATAATTCACAAAGCGTATAGTTTATGTGGTTTATCAACTGTTGATAAACCACCCAAGAATTTTCAAATAATTAATCATCCGCTAAACACTGCAAATGCCCATGGCGCACGCCGCGCTGGGCAATCACGTCGTCGGCAAAATGCTGTACCTCGGCCATATCACCTTTCAGCACCGCAATCTCCAGGCAGTCGTCATGACTGATATGTACATGCAGCGTGGCGACGGAGAGATCGTGATGATGATGCTGGGTGGCCACCAGCCGGCTCGCCAGTTCGCGTTTCTCATGTTCATACACGTACGACAGGACGGCATACCCGCGCCGTGATTCCGGCGACGGAGGATCCTGGTTGAGGGCGTCGCGCAGAATATCGCGTACCGCCTCCGAACGGTTGTGGTAGCCGCGGCGGGCGCTTAGCGCATCGAGGGCGGCCAGCAGGTCATCATCAAGGGTCAGGGTTACGCGCTGCATGGCATGGCCTCGTTAAGCAGAGTGGCAGGAAAAGGGGGGAGCACCGCCTGCTGGAGCGCCTGTCCGGCAGGGGAACGCAGGCGTAGCGGTAGACTAACCGTTGCGGTTTCGACGATGCGCCCGTGCTCCATCACCAGCACTCGCTGGCAAAAGCGCTCCACCAGCCGCAGGTCATGGGTGATGAACAGGCAGGCGGTGTCAAACTGCGCCTGCAGACGCTTCAGCAGGGCGATAATCTCCGCCTGCAGCAGCAGATCGAGATTTGAAACCGCTTCATCAAGGATCAACAGCTGCGGCCGTACCGCCAGGGCGCGTGCCAGGCAGACGCGCTGCAGCTGTCCGCCGCTGAGCTGCGCCGGGCGCTTATCGAGCAGCGACGGCGCGAGGTCGACGGCCAGCAGCATCTCTTCCACCCGCCGCGCACGCGCCTCACGCGACAAGCACAACAGATGGCGCAGCGGCTCGCTGACGATCTCGCGCACCGTTTTGCGCGGATTCACCGCGCTGAAGGCATCCTGAAATACCAGCTGAATATCACGGCGGAAGGCGCCGATGGCCTCGCCCTTCAGGGCAGTCAGCGGCGTGCCGCGCCAGGCAATATCACCGTGCTGCGGCGTTTCCAGACCCACCAGCATCCGCGCCAGGGTGCTTTTCCCACAGCCGCTGCGTCCGAGCAGGGCCACCGTTTCGCCGGGGGCGATGGCGAGATGGATCGCATGCAGGACCCTGCCGTGGTGAGGATAATCGTGACTCACCCCGGTAGCGCTGAGTAAATTCATGGTGTTTTCTCCAGACCGTATAACGCCAGATGCGCGGCCAGCAGGCGCTGGCTGAGCGGGTGCCGCGGGGCGCTAAATAGCGTATTCACATCGCAGTGTTCAACGAGGCGACCGTTCTCCATCACCGTTACGTGATGCGCCAGCCGCGCCACGACGCCCATGTCATGCGTCACCAGCAGCAGTCCCAGACCGCGCCTGGCGACAATATCCGCCAGCAGGTCGAGGATGCGCGCCTGGGCGATGGCATCGAGATCGGTCGTCGGCTCGTCGGCGATGATAAAGGGCGCGCGGCTGAGCAGGGCGAGAGCGACCATCATCCGTTGCAGCATGCCCCCGCTCATTTCAAAAGGGTAGCGCTTCAGTAGCGCCCGCGGATTGTCCAGACCGACCTCCTCCATCGCTGCCAGCAGCACGGCGTCATTCGTTTCACGACCCGCTGCCCGGCAGGTTTCCCGGGCATGCGCGGCCATGGTCTGCAGCGGGTTAAAGGCGCTACGCGGGTTCTGCATGATGGTGGCGATGGTCGCCCCGCGCAGCTGTTCGCCGTGCACCGGAATGCCGTCGAGAAGCACCCGGCCGGCGGTTTGCCTGACGCCGGGCGGCAGCAGGCCCAGCGCGGCGGCGCAGGTCAGCGATTTTCCGCAACCACTGCTGCCGAGCAGCGCCAGCACCTGGCCGCGGCGCAGGGTGAAGGAGACGTCGCTGACCAGCGGTCGGTCAGCGGCAAGCGAGATCTGTTCCAGTTGGATCTTCTGCGGCATCAGTGGCTATGCTCCGCGATCAGGTGGGGATCGAGACGATCGCGCAGCGCGTCGCCCAGCAGGTTAAAAGCCATCACGCTGATGAACAGCGCCAGCCCCGGCCAGACCATTTGCAGCGGCTGGGTCCAGATATACTGCCGGGCGTCGTTGATCATCACCCCCCATTCCGCCGTCGGTGCGCTGACACCGAGACCGAGGAACGACATGCCGGCTACGTGAAGCATCATATGGCCGATATCCAGCGAGGCGAGCACCAGCAGCGAGGGGATCACCGCGCCGGCCAGATGGTCGCTGAACAGCCGCCACTGGCTGGCGCCGCTCAGACGGGCGGCGAGGATAAATTCGCGCTGGCGCAGGGAAACCACCAGGTTACGCACCATTCTGGCGTACCAGGCCCAGTGTGACAGCGCAATGGCGAGGATCACATTGGTCAGCCCGGTACCCAGCACTCCCACCATAAAGAACGACAGGATCGAGGTCGGAAAAGTCATAAACAGTTCGGCGATGCGCATCAGGCCGCGGTCGGCACGGCCGCCCAGCAGTCCGGCGCTGCCGCCGACCGCCAGGCCGATCAGCAGCACCAGCAGCAGACAAGCCATCACCGCCCCCAGCGAAACGCGGGTGGCGGCCAGCAGGCGTGAGAAAATATCCCGGCCGAGATGATCGGTGCCGAGCCAGTGCGCTGCGCCCGGCGGCAGCAGCCGCTGCTGAAGGTCAATCGCCGCTGGATCCCAGGGCAGCCACCAGCCGCTGCCGATGGCGATGACCGCCAGCAGCGCGATGACTAACAGGGCGAGTTTTACCGGCCAGCGAAAACTTTGTAGCCCTCTCATGCGCTCACCTCCTCGTGGCGGCGCAGGCGCGGGTCGAGCGCCGCGTTAAGCACATCCACCGCCAGATTAGCCAGCACGAACACCGTCACCATCATCAGGGTAAAGCACTGGATCACCGGGTAATCGCGATTGAAAATGGCGGAAACCGCGTAGCGGCCGACCCCGGGCCAGGCAAAGATATTTTCGATAATCATGGTGCCGCCGATCAGCTCCCCAATGTGCATGCCCATGGCGGTCACCACCGGCAGGGTGGCGTTGCGCAGGATATGTCGGCGCTCCACCTGGCGCGCGCTCAATCCGCGCAGCCGCGCCCATATCACGTGACGCTGGCTGGCGGCGTCCAGCATGCTGGCGCGCAGCAGGCGGGCGTTGATCGCCAGCGACATAAAGGCGATGGAGACGGCGGGCAAAATCAGGTGCTGCCAGTCGCCATACCCCATCGCCGGGAGCCACTGCAGATGCACGGAAAAGAGCATCACCAGCAGAAAGGCCAGCCAGAAGTTGGGCATTGAGACGCCGAGGAAGGCAATCAGCCGTACGACATAGTCCGGCAGGCGATCGCGATGGCGCGCCGCCCAGATGCCCAACGGCATGGAGGTGACGAGGATCAGCGCCAGCGCCGCGCCGGTGAGCAGCAGGGTGGCCGGCAGGAAGTGCAGCAGGTCGTCCAGCACCGGGCGCTGGGTGGCATAGGAGAGACCGAAATCCAGGTGCAGCGCCCGCCATAGCCAGTGCAGATACTGTATTGCCAGCGGCTGGTTGAGCCCCAGCAGCTCGCGGGTCGAGGCAACCATCTCTTCAGTGGGCGGCAGGTTCGACAGGCGTAAATAATCCAGCGCCGGGTCGCCGGCGCCGAGCCGTAGCAGCAGAAAGATGATGGCGGAGGCGGCGAGCAGCAGCGGGATCAGCAGCAGCAGGCGGCGTAAAATATAGCGTAGCATTATGGCGTTACCGGGGTAATCTGGTCGAAAGGGATCTCGCTGGTCACCGGGGCGAACGGGATCTCCCCGACCTCCTGGCGCGCGACCGACATCAGCGAGACATAGCTGATGGGCAGATACACCGCGTTCTGATGCAGACGGGTCAGCACATCATGGTACAGTTTTCTCCGCTGCGCCTCGTCCCCGGTGGTCAGCACTTCACTAATCTCTTTATCAATCAGTGCCTTGTCTGGCAGGCCGCGCTGGGCCTGGTAATCCGCATGCGACGGGACGCGCATTGAGCTTAAAAAGGCATGCGGATCGTAGGGCGCGCCCCAGGTGCGATTGAAGATCATGCCGAAGCGGCCTTCGCGCTGGCGCGCGTAAATGCTGCTTTCCTCCTCGCCCACCAGGGTGACCTGCACGCCGACCTGCCGCAGATTGGCCTGAATAATTTCGGCCATCGATTTAGCCAGCGCGTCGGTGCCAATAAACGCCAGCTCAATCGCCAACGGTTGCCCGGCTTTTTGTCGCCAGGGCTGGCCCTCCAGCTGCTGCCAGCCGGCCTGTTCCAGCAGGGCGCGGGCTTTTGTCGGGTCGTAACGGCGCGGCGTCAGATCCTGCGGGGCGTAGGGGACGGAGGGGGCAAACAGGGTGTCGGCAACCTGCTGGGTGCCATACAACACGCTATCGACAAGGGTCTGTTTATCGACGGCGTAGTTGAGCGCCTCACGAACCGCCTGCTCGCGGGTCGGGCCCTGGCTGGCGTTTAGCGCCAGCATTACCGTCTCCGCCGGGGCGGACAGGCGCGCCACGTAGCCGGGGTGATGGCGAAAGCGTTCGAAGGTGTCCAGCGGCAGCAGCCCTTCATCGCCGTAGAGCATATCGATTTCCCCGGTTTCGAACGCCACCGCCCGGCTGGTGGCGTCAGGGATCACCTTGATGGTGATTTGCTGTAGCGCGGGTTTGCGACCCCAGTAGCGCTCATTGCGCACCAGCACATCGCGCTGATTGAGCTGCGAGCTTGCCAGCCGCCACGGGCCGGTGCCGATCGGGGCTTTAATGCCCCTGGCGGTGCCGCCATCGATAAACTGCGAGGGGGCGATGAAGCGGAACGGGCGGGGCAGGGCCAGCTCTTGCAGTAAGGGGGCGTAGGCGCTTTTCAGGGTGATCTGCAGCTCGGTGGCGCTGAGGGCCCGCACGTCGGTTATTTGGTTGGCGAGCTCAAGCCAGGCGTGGCGTTGGCGGTTGGCCAGCACCGCCTGAAAATTGGCCGCCGCGGCCTGGGCGTTAAACGGTTCGCCGTTGGAGAAGGCCACATCGTCGCGCAGGGTGAACCACCAGGTTTTTCCGTCGGTGGAGTGACGCCAGCGGGTTGCCAGCCATGGCTGTACGCTGCCGTCAGCCTGATACTTCACCAGCGGTTCATAGACCATGCTTTGGGCAAACATCTGGTTGGGCGTATAGAGATGGGGATTCAGCGGGCCGACGTTAACCGGCCAGGCGGTGGTGAGCTGGTACGGCGCGGCCTGAGCCAGCAGAGGGACGCAGGCGACCAGCGCCAGCAGGGTGAGGCGGATAATAGACAAGACGGCAATCTCAACGACAGGAAAGTATGACGATTTTAGTTATTCATCATACTTTGGGAGTAACCTGGATCAATATTGCGCCGGAAAGTATAAGAAAATCGTATCATTACGCCCAGGCGACCAGCGCCGCCTTACCCCTCAGGGCGTCCGGAACAACGCCAGCAGCGTGGCCACCTGTTCGTCGATCGGCGCTAGGTCCCGCTTGACGATCAGGTGCAGCGGCGTCGCGCGGCGCGCGCCATGGCTGAGGGGCAACCGCTTCAGCACGCCCTGATCGAGATGGGGGCGAATGCGCTCCTCCGGCAGCCAGCCGAAGCCGACCTGATACATCACCGCATCAATGGCGGCATCAATGGTGGAGAAGGTCCAGGCGTCTCGCGGCGCCTGGCCATCGCCGCCCTGATCGGCAATGCGCACCAGCGGCCACGGCGCCAGCGCGCTATCCTCCAGCGGTCCGTCCAGCGCGGCGAGAGGGTGGTCGCGGTGGGCGACGGCGATGAAATCAATATTCATCAGCCACTCCCCGCGGCCGGTAATATCCTGGCGGCGGGTTAGCACCATCACATCGGCTTCCGTCCGCGCCGCGCTCTCGTCATCCAGGTTTTCCAGCACTTCGGTGAGCCTGACCTGGGTCTGCGGATAGCGCTGCTGAAACTGGCGTAAAATCGCGAACAGCCGCTGGCGCGGGAAAATACTGTCGACCACCAGATCCAGGCGGGTCCGCGCCCCGTTGCGCAGAGTGGCGGCGTGCGTCTCGACGTAGGCGAAGGCCTGCAGCAGCGGCTTGACCTGATTCAGCAGTAGTTCGCCAGCCGGCGTCAGCACCGCCCGCCGGCCGGACGGCGCCAGCAGCGCCACGCCTAAGCGCTCCTGCAGCAGCGCGAGGTTATAGCTTACCGATGACTGACTGCGATTGGTCTCCTCCGCCGCTCTGGCAAAGCTCCCCAATTCCACTACCTTTTCGAGTAACGCCCACTGCTCCAGGGTTGTCTTGTGCATAATCAATCTAAAATTTGAATATATTTAATCCAAACATAGCGTTATTCATTCATTTTTTAAAGACGTATGCTGTCCTCAACAAAACAGAGGAGAATAAATGATGAGCACTTTCGACAAACATGACCTCAGCGGCTTTATCGGTAAACATCTGGTCTATACCTACGACAACGGCTGGAACTACGAGATTTACGTCAAAAATGGCCACACCCTCGACTACCGTATTCACAGCGGCATCGTCGGCAATCGCTGGGTGAAAGATCAGGAAGCGTACATTGTGCGGGTGGGGGAAAGTATCTACAAAATCTCCTGGACCGAACCGACCGGCACCGACGTCAGCCTGATCGTCAACCTGGGCGACAAACTGTTCCACGGCACTATTTTCTTCCCGCGCTGGATCATGAATAACCCGGAAAAAACCATCTGCTTCCAGAACGACCATATTCCGCTGATGAATTCGTATCGCGATGCCGGCCCGGCCTACCCGACGGAAGTGATTGACGAGTTCGCCACTATCACCTTCATTCGCGACTGTGGCGCGGATAATGACGAGGTCATTAATTGCCCGGCGAGCGAATTGCCTGCGGATTTTCCTGCAAATTTGTAATTCAGCAGAAATAACTTTGTGATCTGCGCTAACTTTTTGTCATTAAGCGTGACAATGACAGAATAATAAATTGTGAACTGGTTTAGTTCTCGTTTAATTTCAACTATTGCGTTCCTGTTCTCTTTTTCGTGACAGGAACGCTCCTCCGTCAAATTTCTGCCATAAAAAACACCTATCATACTGTTTATTAATAAGTTATTTCTTGTTCTAAAGAAATATTAATTTCTTAATATTATCCTAAGCAAGGTCGACTACATTAATAGTGGTCGAGATACCCTGAAATGGAATGCCGTGCTGAAATCACTTCATTTTAATTTCGTTTAAGTCCGCAGGCGCAGGATATTTTATTCTAACGACCCAGATTCGTGCGTGGGTCATCTACAGAACAGGATGATGATGAGCGATTTTTTGCCTTTTTCGCGCCCGTCGATGGGCGACGCAGAGCTGGCAGCCCTGCGTGAAGTTTTAGCGTCGGGCTGGATCACCACCGGGCCGAAGAATCAGGCACTTGAAGCGGCATTCTGCCAGCTGACCGGCAACCGTCATGCGATTGCCGTCAGTTCAGCGACCGGCGGGATGCATGTGACCCTGATGGCGCTGGGTATTGGTCCCGGCGATGAAGTCATTACGCCGTCCCAGACCTGGGTCTCCACTCTCAATATGATCTGCCTGCTGGGCGCCACGCCGGTGATGATCGATGTCGATAACGACAATCTGATGATTACCCCTGCAGCGGTGGAAGCGGCGATCACCTCGCGTACCAAAGCGATAATTCCCGTGCATTACGCCGGGGCGCCAGCCGACATTGACGCCATTCGCGCGGTGGGCGAGCGCCATGGCATTTCGGTGATCGAAGACGCCGCCCATGCGGCCGGTACTCATTATAAAGGCCGCCACGTGGGCTGGCAGGGGACCGCCATTTTCTCGTTCCACGCGATCAAAAACATGACCTGCGCCGAAGGCGGGCTGATTGTCACCGATGACGACGAGCTGGCCTCCCGCATCCGTAGCCTGAAATTCCATGGTCTGGGCGTGGACGCTTATGATCGCCAGACCCACGGCCGCGCGCCGCAGGCGGAGGTGATCACCCCGGGCTTCAAGTACAACCTTGCCGATATCAACGCCGCTCTGGCGCTGGTCCAGCTGGAAAAACTGAGCCACGCCAATCAGCGCCGGACCGAGATTGCCCAGCGCTACCTGCGCGAGCTAGCGGACACGCCGTTTAAACCGCTGAGCGTCCCGACCTGGGAGCACCAGCACGCCTGGCATCTGTTTATCATCCGCGTCGATGAGGCCGCGTGCGGCATCAGCCGCGACGCGCTGATGGAAAAGCTGAAGGCGATGGGCATCGGCACCGGCCTGCACTTCCGTGCGGCCCATACGCAAAAATATTACCGCGAGCGCTTCCCTGAGGTTTCCCTGCCGAATACCGAATGGAACAGTGCCCGCATCTGCTCTCTCCCGTTGTTCCCGGATATGACCGATGACGATGTCACTCGCGTTATCTCCGCACTGCGCCAGTTGTCAGGACGTTGATATGCTTACTTACCCTCCCGTGAAGAAGGTCTCGGTGGTTATCCCGGTTTATAACGAACAGGATAGCCTGCCGGAACTGCTTCGTCGTACGGATGCCGCCTGCGCCACCCTGGGGCGGCAATATGAAATTCTGTTGATCGACGATGGCAGCAGCGACGATTCCGCGCGCATGCTCACCGAAGCCGCCGAGGCGGAAGGCAGCCACGTCGTCGCCGTGCTGTTAAACCGTAACTACGGCCAGCACTCGGCGATCATGGCCGGCTTCAGCCATGTAACCGGCGATCTGATTATTACCCTCGACGCCGACCTGCAAAACCCGCCGGAGGAGATCCCGCGGCTGGTGGCGAAGGCTGATGAAGGTTACGACGTGGTGGGCACCGTCCGCCAGAACCGTCAGGACAGCATCTTCCGTAAAACCGCGTCGAAGATGATCAACCGCCTGATCCAGCGCACCACCGGCAAAGCGATGGGCGACTACGGCTGCATGCTGCGCGCTTACCGCCGCCATATCATCGACGCCATGCTCAACTGCCATGAGCGCAGCACCTTTATCCCGATCCTGGCGAATACCTTCGCCCGGCGCGCGGTCGAGATCCCGGTGATGCACGCCGAGCGCGAATTCGGCGACTCCAAATACAGCTTCATGCGCCTGATCAACCTGATGTACGACCTGGTGACCTGTCTGACCACCACGCCGCTGCGTCTGCTCAGCATTTTCGGCAGCGTGATTGCCCTGCTGGGCTTCGCCTTCGGCCTGCTGCTGGTGGTGCTGCGTCTGGCCTTTGGCCCGCAGTGGGCGGCGGAAGGGGTGTTTATGCTCTTCGCCGTGCTGTTCATGTTCATCGGCGCCCAGTTTGTCGGTATGGGCCTGCTCGGGGAGTATATCGGCCGCATCTATAACGACGTGCGCGCCCGCCCCCGCTACTTTATTCAACGTGTTGTTCGCCAGCCGGAAACGGCATCTAAAGAGGAAGATCGTTCATGAAAGCCGTAGTCTTCGCTTATCACGATATGGGCTGCACCGGTATCCAGGCTCTGCTGGACGCCGGGTATGATATCGCTGCTATTTTCACCCACCCGGATAACCCTGGCGAAAACCATTTCTTTGGCTCCGTGGCGCGCCTTGCCGCCGAGCAGGGCATTCCGGTGTGGGCGCCGGAAGACGTGAACCATCCGCTGTGGATTGAGCGTATCCGCGAGATGAAGCCGGACGTGCTGTTCTCCTTCTACTATCGCAACCTGCTGGGCGATGAGATCCTCAATCTGGCGCCGAAAGGGGCGTTCAACCTGCACGGTTCGCTGCTGCCAAAATATCGCGGCCGCGCGCCGCTGAACTGGGTGTTGGTCAATGGCGAAAGCGAAACCGGCGTCACCCTACACCGGATGGTGAACCGCGCAGACGCTGGCGATATCGTCGCCCAGCAGGCCGTGGCGATTGGCGCGGATGACGCCGCCCTGACGCTGCATCGTAAGCTGTGCGCCGCCGCCACTGAGCTGCTGAGCCGGGCGCTGCCGGCGATCCTCGCCGGCACCACCGATGAGCGTCCGCAGGATCACAGCCAGGCAACCTATGTGGGGCGTCGTACCCCGGAAGATGGCCGGCTGGACTGGGAGCTGCCGGCGCAGACCCTGCACAATCTGGTGCGTGCGGTCTCGGATCCGTGGCCGGGCGCCTTCGGCTACGCCGGAGCGAACAAGTTTATCGTCTGGAAATCCCGCGTTCGCCACGATTTGCCAGCAGCTAAACCGGGCACCGTGCTCTCCATTGCTCCGCTGATCGTCGCGTGCCAGGACGGGGCGCTGGAGATTGTCACCGGCCAGACCGAACGCGGCGTGTACATGCAGGGCGCTCAGCTGGCGCAGGCGCTGGGCCTGGTGTCCGGGGCGGTGATCAGCAGCAAACCGGTGGTGGCGATTAAGCGTCGCACCCGGGTGCTGATCCTCGGCGTCAACGGCTTTATCGGTAACCACCTGACCGAGCGCCTGCTGCAGGACGACAACTATGAGATTTACGGTCTGGATATCGGCTCCGACGCCATCAGCCGTTTTCTCGACTGTCCGCGTTTCCACTTTGTGGAAGGCGATATCAGCATTCACTCTGAGTGGATCGAGTATCACATTAAGAAATGCGACGTGGTGCTGCCGCTGGTGGCCATCGCCACGCCTATCGAATACACCCGCAACCCGCTGCGCGTGTTCGAGCTGGATTTCGAAGAGAACCTGAAAATCATCCGCGACTGCGTGAAATACAATAAGCGCATTATCTTCCCGTCGACCTCGGAAGTGTACGGCATGTGCACCGACAAAAACTTCGACGAAGATAGCTCCAACCTGGTGGTGGGGCCGATCAACAAACAGCGCTGGATCTACTCGGTCTCCAAGCAGCTGCTCGATCGCGTGATCTGGGCCTATGGCGATAAGAACGGCCTGAAGTTCACCCTTTTCCGTCCGTTCAACTGGATGGGGCCGCGTCTGGATAACCTTAATGCCGCGCGTATCGGTAGCTCCCGCGCCATCACTCAGCTGATCCTCAACCTGGTGGAAGGGTCGCCGATCAAGCTTATCGAAGGCGGCAAGCAGAAGCGCTGCTTCACCGACATCAGCGACGGTATCGAAGCGCTGTTCCGCATCATCGAGAACAAAGACGGCCGCTGCGACGGGCAGATCATTAACATCGGCAACCCGGATAACGAAGCGAGTATCAAAGAGCTGGCCGAAATGCTGCTCGCCTGCTTCGAACGTCATCCGCTGCGCGATCGCTTCCCGCCGTTCGCCGGCTTCCGTGAAGTGGAAAGCAGCGATTACTACGGAAAGGGCTACCAGGACGTTGAGCATCGTAAGCCGAGCATCCGCAACGCCAAACGCTGCCTGAACTGGGAGCCGAAGGTGGAGATGGAAGAAACGGTCGAACACACGCTGGACTTCTTCCTGCGCACGGTTGAACTGGTGGACGATAAAAATCCATGAAACAGGTCGGCTTACGCATAGATGTCGATACCTTTCGCGGCACGCGGGACGGCGTTCCGCGGCTGCTGGAGCTGCTGGGCCGGCATGGGATCCAGGCAAGCTTCTTCTTCAGCGTCGGGCCGGACAATATGGGGCGCCACCTGTGGCGCCTGGTAAAACCGAAGTTTCTGTGGAAGATGCTGCGTTCCAGAGCCGCCTCGCTGTACGGCTGGGATATTCTGCTGGCCGGCACCGCCTGGCCGGGGCGCCGCATCGGCGCAGGGAACGAAGCGGTGATCCGCGCCGCCGCCGAATCTCATGAAGTCGGCCTGCACGCCTGGGACCACTACAGCTGGCAGGCGTGGAGCGGCGTCTGGCCGCAGGAACGGCTGGCGCTGGAGGTTGAGCGCGGCCTGCTGGAGCTCGAGCGCATCATCGGCCGGCCGGTGACCTGCTCGGCCGTCGCCGGCTGGCGCGCCGATCAGCGGGTGGTTAAAGCCAAAGAATCCTTCGATTTTCTCTACAACAGCGACTGTCGCGGCACGCGGCCGTTTCTGCCCCAGCTCGGCAGCGGCGTCTCTGGTACCGTGCAGATCCCGGTCACGTTGCCGACCTGGGACGAGGCGGTGGGCACGGCGGTGGATATCGCCGGCTTTAACCGCTACCTGCTGGACTGCATCCATCGCGATGCGGGCGTGCCGGTCTATACCATTCACGCTGAAGTGGAAGGCATTGCCTACGCCGATCAGTTCAATGAACTACTGACCATGGCGGCGGAAGAAGAAATTCAGTTTTGCCCACTGAGCCAGCTGCTGCCCGCTGACTTTAGCGAGCTGCCCTCAGGCAAAGTGGTTCGTGGTGAACTGGCTGGCCGGGAAGGCTGGCTCGGACGTGAACAATTACTGACTTCGGGTATTTGATGAAAAGCATTCGCTATGGCGTCTCTCTGATTGCGCTGTTTGCGCTGTATTATCTGCTGCCGCTCAATTTCCGTTTGCTTTGGCAACCCGACGAAACCCGCTACGCGGAGATCAGCCGTGAAATGCTGGCCACCGGCGACTGGGTGGTACCGCATTTTCTCGGCCTGCGCTACTTCGAAAAACCGATTGCCGGTTACTGGATCAACAGTATCGGTCAGTGGCTGTTTGGCCATAATAACTTCGGCGTACGCTTCGGGTCGGTCTTCGCCATCACCATGACCGCCCTGCTGGTGGCCTGGCTGGCGTGGCGGATCTTTCGTGATAAGCGGGTAGCTATCCTGTCGCCGATTATCTTCCTCACCGCGATGCTGGTGTATGCGATTGGCACCTATGCGGTGCTGGACCCGATGATCACCCTGTGGCTGGCGCTGGCGATGTGCAGCTTCTGGGGCGCGGCGCAGGCGCAGAGCCGCAGCGGCAAAATACTGGGCTACGTGCTGCTGGGCGTCGCCTGCGGGATGGGGGTGATGACCAAGGGCTTCCTGGCGCTGGCGGTGCCGGTGGTGGGCGTTCTGCCGTGGGTGATCGCCCGTAAACGCTGGCGTGAAGTGCTGACCTACGGCTGGCTGGCGGTAATCGTCTGTACGCTGGTGGTGCTGCCCTGGGGGCTGGCTATCGCTCAGCGCGAGCCGGACTTCTGGCGCTACTTCTTCTGGGTCGAGCATATTCAGCGTTTTGCTGAAAAAGACGCCCAGCACAAAGCGCCGTTCTGGTACTACATCCCGTTCCTGATCGCCGGCAGTCTGCCGTGGCTGGCCCTGCTGCCGGGGGCGCTAAAGCGCGGCTGGCTTGAGCGCGATGAGGCCCGCGGCGCGCTGTATCTGTTAGGTTGGGTGGCGATGCCGTTCCTGTTCTTCAGTATCGCCAAAGGCAAACTGCCGACCTATATTCTGCCGTGCTTTGCGCCGCTGTCGATCCTGATGGCCCGCTACGCGCTGGAGGCCGCAAAGACCGGCGCGAAAGCGTTGCGCATCAACGGGATGATCAACCTGGGCGTTGGTTTGCTGGGGCTTATCGCCGTGCTGGTGGTCTCGCCGTGGGGCTTCATGCATAGGCCGGTGTGGACCAAGATTGAGCTGTATAAATGTCTGCTGGCGGCGATCGCTTTTGCCGTCTGGGCGCTGATGGGCTGGCTGGCGATGAAAGACTCTGGCCGCCGCTGGAGCCTCGCCGCGCTCTGTCCGCTCGGCCTGGCGCTGCTGGTGGGCTTCGCCATCCCGGACCGGGTTATCGACAGCAAACAGCCGCAGTTCCTTGTGGAGATCGTCAGCGAATCCCTGCAGCCCAGCCGTTACGTCCTGACCAACAACGTTGGGATCGCCGGCGGCCTGGCCTGGGAGCTGAAGCGAAGCGATATTATTATGTTCGACAAACAGGGTGAGCTGAAGTACGGTCTCGACTGGCCGGATGCTCAGGGAAGCTTTGTCAGCCAGGCCGGTTTTGCCGGCTGGCTGGCCGCGCATCGTCAGCAGGGGCCGGTCTCACTGGTGCTGTTGATGGATAAAGGAGAGAGTATGCTCGACTTACCGTTACCGAAACCGGATAACGCCTACGAGCTGGGCCGGGTCGTTTTCCTTCAGTACCTGCCGCAATGAGCGTCTGGATCTGTCTGGTGTGCGCCAGCCTGCTGAGCTGCGCCGGACAGCTCTGCCAGAAACAGGCGACCCGCCCGTCCCGTCGCGGACGGCGGAGTCGCCATATACTCTTCTGGTTGGGGATGGCGCTGTTATGTCTGGGCTGCGGCATGCTGCTGTGGCTGAGCGTCCTGCAGTCTATTCCGGTCAGCATCGCCTATCCGATGCTGAGTCTGAATTTCGTCTGGGTTACCCTCGCGGGCTGGGGCATCTGGCATGAGCCGGTCGCCCGTCGCCACTGGCTTGGCGTCGGGTTGATCGTCGTGGGCATTGTCATTCTGGGGACCAGCGTCTGATGGGCTTTTTCTGGGCATTACTCAGCGTCGGCCTCGTCAGCGCCGCGCAGTTGCTGCTGCGCAGCGCCATGGTGGCCTTGCCGCCGCTGACCGATATTGTGGCATTTCTCCAGCATCTGCTGCATTTCCAGCCCGGGACTTTCGGCCTGTTTTTCGGCCTGCTGGGCTACCTGCTGTCGATGGTCTGCTGGTACTTTGCCCTCCATCGCCTGCCGCTGTCGAAAGCGTATGCGCTACTGAGCCTGAGCTATATCCTCGTGTGGGCCGCCGCCATCTGGCTGCCCGGCTGGCATGAGCCGTTCTACTGGCAATCGCTGCTGGGCGTGGCGATCATCGTCGCCGGCGTATTGACCATCTTCTGGCCGGTGAAACGCCGCTAGCCGGGGAGCCGGCTTTTGGGACGGCCCGGGCCGAGCAGGATCGCCAGCTTGCTGCCCCCGACGGTGGTTTCCATCCAGATTTTACAGACGCTGGTTAACGGCACCGAGAGCAGCATTCCCACCGGCCCCAGCAGCCAGCCCCAGACCAACAACGACAGGAACACCACCAGGGTCGACATCCCCAGCCGGTGGCCCATCATGCGCGGCTCCACCATGTTGCCCAGCACCATATGCACCACCAGAAACAGCGCCCCTACCAACAGGCACTCATAGATGCCGCTGAACAGCAGCGCCTGCAGCATGGGGGGGATAGCGGAGATGGCGGAGCCAATGTTCGGCACATAGTTCAGCAAAAACGCCAGCACCCCCCACATCAGGGCGAACTGTACCCCCATCGCCAGCAGCCCCAGCCAGACAATCAGCCCGGTCCACAGGCTAATCAGCGTCTTCAGCGCCAGATAATGGGTGACGCCTTTCAGCGCCCGGTGCAATCCGGCGATATGCAGGCGCGGGTTATTGAGGGCAAAACGCAGTTTGTAGGGCAGGTGGCGAACCTCAAACAGCATAAAGATCACCGTCATCACCAGCAGCACGATGCTGGCCATCGCCCCGGAAAGCTGGGTCATCAGCGTCGTGGCCCAGGTCATCAGCCGTTCTGAATCCATGCGCCGCAGCATCCGCTCCGGATTGATATGCAGATTAAGGAAGGGAAGATACTCCTGGAGCTGGAGGATCTTGCGCGTCAGGGCGCGGTTGAAATCGGGCAGCATGGCGACAAAGTCATTGAGCGACGCCGCCAGCACGCCGAGCAGCGCGGTGAGCATCACCAGCATCGCCGTCACCACCAAGGTAATGGCGAACGGACGCCGCACCCCGCGGCGAATGAGCCAGGTGACCAGCGGGTTGAGAACAATAGCGAAAAACAGCGCCAGCAGCAGCTGCACCAGGATATCGGCGGCGGCGTGGATCCCGGCGAGGATAATCACCAGCGCCGCCAGCTTAAGTAAAATATGAAGTCCGGCTTTATCAGCCTGCGGAGGGGACATAGGTATTCCTTTTATGAGTCGCGCCAGATAAGTGTAGCGGTTCGCCGACTGCCAATATTCCGAAAGGAGGGCTGCTTTTCCGCTGACAGCGTGGTAATAGTGAAAGCTGGTTGTCGAAATCTGGTGGAACCTGATGCCCGAACCCGTCGCCGAACCGGCGCTAAATGGACTGCGCCTCAATCTGCGGATTGTCTCTGTCGTTATCTTTAACTTTGCCAGCTACCTCACCATCGGCCTGCCGCTGGCGGTGCTGCCCGGCTATGTTCATGATGTCATGGGCTTTAGCGCTTTCTGGGCCGGGCTGGTGATTAGCCTGCAATATTTCGCCACGCTGCTCAGCCGCCCGCATGCCGGGCGCTATGCCGACCTGCTGGGGCCCAAAAAGATTGTCGTCTTCGGCCTCGGCGGCTGCTTTTTGAGCGGTTTGAGCTATCTGCTGGCCGCCTGGGGCAGCGGCTGGCCACTGATTAGCCTGCTGCTGTTATGCCTCGGACGGGTGATCCTTGGTATCGGCCAGAGCTTCGCCGGCACAGGCTCGACGCTGTGGGGCGTCGGCGTGGTCGGTTCGCTGCATATCGGGCGGGTGATCTCGTGGAACGGGATTGTGACCTATGGGGCGATGGCGATGGGCGCGCCGCTCGGCGTGCTGTGCTATTCGCACATTGGCCTCAGCGGTCTGGCCGGGGTCATTATGGCGGTAGCGCTGGTGGCTATCCTCTGCGCGCTGCCCCGCGCGGCGGTGAAGGCTGCCAAAGGCAAAGCGATGTCGTTTCGCGCGGTGCTCGGCCGGGTCTGGCCCTACGGCATGGCGCTGGCGTTGGCCTCCGCCGGCTTTGGGGTGATCGCCACCTTTATCACGCTATTTTATGACGCCAAAGGTTGGGACGGCGCGGCTTTCGCGCTGACATTATTCAGCTGCGCATTCGTTGGCGCGCGGCTGCTGTTTCCCAACGCCATTAACCGACTCGGCGGGCTGAACGTGGCGATGCTCTGCTTTAGCGTGGAGGCGATCGGCCTGCTGCTGGTCGGCTTTGCCGATACGCCGATGATGGCGAAAATCGGTACTTTCCTTACCGGGGCTGGCTTTTCGCTGGTCTTTCCGGCGCTGGGCGTGGTGGCGGTGAAAGCGGTGCCGCAGCACAATCAGGGGTCGGCGCTGGCGACCTATACCGTGTTTATGGATTTGTCGTTGGGCGTCAGCGGGCCGCTGGCCGGATTGCTGATGGCGTGGACCGGGATCTCGATGATTTATCTCGCCGCGGCGGGGCTGGTGATGGCGGCGCTGCTGTTGGGCTGGCGGCTAAAAAAACGGCCCCCGGTTAGCGAACCGGAGGCCAGCGCACCAGGCCAGTAATTACTGGATGGTGAGGGTGTTGATGATGCTTTCCGCTTCGGTCTGCGCCTGCTGCTGGTTATCCGCCGGCAGGGTGACCTGCAGGGTCAGCAGCTTGTCATCCACTTTGCCGAGGATCACGGAAGACCAGGCGGTCTGCCCCTTGGCGGAGATGATGCTGTTCAGCTGCTGCAGGGTATGGCCTTTAATCTCCAGCGGTTTATTGCTCACCACCTGCAGCTGCGGGTCGCGGCTGCGCTGCTGATCTTCCAGGCGTTTCGCCAGCACCGCCAGATCTTCATTGGTGCTGTCGCCGACGATGACGATGACCGCTTTCTGGCCGGTAGCGTCAGAGTAGACGTGCATATTGTTCGCCTGGGTACCCAGTTTGCCGCTCTGGTCGGCCATGCCCGCAGGCAGGGTGAAGCTCAGCTTGCCATCCAGCAGGCTGATTGCCTGGCCGCTGGCATTGCTCTCCGCTGCTGCGCCAACGGTTGGCGCTTTTGAATCGCTGTTATCGCAGGCGGCAAGCCCCATCACCAGCAGGCCAATACCGACATATTTAACCAAATTGCGCATTGACATCTTCCTTTCGATAAACGGCCACTAATGGCTCATCCGGCTATCTTAACACATCAGCCCGCGAGTACCTTTAACTCGGCTGTAATGCCGACAAATCAGATTTATCCGCCAGTCTTTTCAACAGCATATTTAACAGCACGCCGTACATCGGCAGGAAGAAAATGATGCTGATAAGCACTTTAAAGCTGTAGTCGACGAGGGCGATTTCCCCCCAGTGGGCGGCCATAAACGGGTCCGGGCTGCGCCAGAAAGCGATAAAGAAAAACGCCACGGTATCGCTGATGTTGCCGAACAGCGTCGAGGCGGTAGGGGCCAACCACCAGCGGCGGCTCTGCCGCAGGCGGTTAAAGACGTGAACGTCGAGGATCTGCCCCAGCGCATAGGCCATAAAGCTGGCGACGGCGATGCGCGCGACGAAGAGATTAAAGGTGCCCAGCGCGGCAAAGCCCTGCCATTCGCCCATGTAGAACAGCGCGGAGATGCCGTAAGAGATGGCCAGCGCCGGGACCATCACCGCGAAAATGATGCGTCGCGCCAGCGGGGCGCCAAAAATTCGCACCGTCAGGTCGGTGGCGAGGAAAATAAACGGAAAACTAAACGCGCCCCAGGTGGTATGGAAACCAAAGATGGAGATCGGCAGCTGAACCAGATAGTTGCTGGAGGTGATGACCAGCAAATGAAATAGCGAAAGCCAGACGAGCGCTTTTTTGCGCTGTACGGTAGTAAACGGATTCATATTGTGACCTTTTTATGCCCGTCATGCTTCAGGTGAATGAGCAATCGGCAGCGGAACGTTGGGGTGAGGGAACCCAATTAAAAACGGCTGCATGATACTGCGTTGCCGGCGTAATGCAATGGTTGTTTTTCGCGCAAACGTTAACCTGGCTTGCGTACTGGCGAGCAGGGGGTAAACTAGGGCCGTTTTATTGACGTGAGACTAAAATGAGCGAACTTTTCTCCACTCCTGACCACACCCTGGATGCCCTGGGACTCCGCTGCCCGGAGCCGGTCATGATGGTGCGTAAAACCGTGCGGACGATGCCGGTGGGCGAGACGCTGCTGATTATTGCTGACGATCCGGCCACCACCCGCGATATCCCGGGATTCTGCCGCTTTATGGAGCATGAGCTGGTGGCCCAGGAAACCGAAGCCCTGCCGTACCGCTACCTGATCCGCAAAAGCCACTGAGCCTCTCCCGGATGGCGGCGCGTAGCGCCTTATCCGGGCTACCCCTTTATGCCGTTATGTTGTCTTTTGCCGGGTGGCGGCTACGCCTGACCCGGCTTACAGCAGCAACAAACCGCTCCACCCGTAGGCCCGCGCAAGCGCAGCGCCGCCGGGCGCTATTTCAGGCACAGTGTCCGATATTTTCCCCGGTGGCGGCTGCGCCTGACCTGGCCTACGTCCCTGAGCCTCTCCCGGATGGCGGCGCGTAGCGCCTTATCCGGGCTACCCGACGGTCTGGAACCGTAGCCCTGCTAAGCGTAGCGCGAGCAGGGAAGCCGGTATCGATGCTACAACTTCTTACGCAATAACCGCAGCGCGTTAGCCGTTACCAGCACGGTGGCGCCGGTATCCGCCAGCACCGCCAGCCACAGACCGGTCAGGCCGAGCAGGGTGGTGACGAGGAAAATCCCCTTCAGCCCTAAGGCAATCGCGATGTTCTGGCGGATATTGGCGTGGGTGGCGCGCGCCAGGGAAATCATCTGCGCCAGGCCGGTCAGACGGTTATGGGTCAGCGCGGCGTCGGCCGTCTCCAGCGCCACGTCGGTTCCGCTGCCCATGGCGATGCCGATGGTGGCCGCTTTCATCGCCGGCGCGTCGTTGATACCGTCCCCGACCATCGCCAGCGGCGCGTCGGCATTCAGCGCTATCACCGCGTTGACCTTGTCCGCCGGTAGCAGACCGGCGCGGAATTCCAGCCCCAGTTCGCTGGCGATGGCCGCCGCGGCGCGCGGGTTATCCCCGGTAAGGATCACCCCCTGAACGCCCAACTGATGCAAAGCATCCACCGCCTGACGCGCGTCGTCGCGCAGGGTATCGCGCAGCGCCAGAATGCCGAGCAGCGTCTCGCCGCGCATCACCAGCACTACCGTTTGCCCGGCGCTTTCCAGCTGCTGGATCTGCGCCTCATGCTCTGCCGGGGCGGCTTTGCTGGCGGCGCAGATCAGGATGCGGCTGCCGTTGACTTCGGCTTCGATACCAGAGCCCGCCAGCGCCCGCTGGCCGCTGGCAAGCGGAATGCTCAGCTGACGCCGCTGCGCTTCACGGACGATAGCCTGCGCCAGCGGGTGGCTGGAGCCTTGCTCCACCGCCGCCGCCAGCGCCAGCAGCGCGTTGTCGTCAACTTCGGCCGTGGCAATAACCGAAGTCACCTGCGGCTGGCCGACGGTCAGGGTGCCGGTTTTATCGAACGCCACCTGGCGCACCTGGCCCAGCTGCTCCAGCGCCGCGCCGCCTTTGATTAGCGCCCCGCGGCGGGCGGCGACCGCCAGGCCGGAGGTGATGGCCGCCGGCGTGGAGATGACCAGCGCGCACGGACAGCCGATCAGCAGCAGCGTCAGCCCTTTATAAATCCACGGCAGCCAGGCGCTGGCGAAGAACAGCGGCGGGACAATGGCGACCAACAAGGCCACGACCATAATGGCCGGGGTGTAGATCCGGCTGAAGCGGTCGATGAAGCGCTCGATTGGCGCCCGACGCTCCTCAGCCTCTTCAATCAGCTTCAGGATGCGGTCGATGGCGCTGTCGCCCGGTTCGGATATCACGGTAAGCTGCACCAGGCGATCGACGCTGGTGGCGCCCGCCGCTACCCGTTCCCCGGCCTGACGCTCCACCGGCACCGACTCGCCGGTCAGGGCGCTTTCATCAAAGCTGGCAAACGGCGACAGCAGTTGTCCATCCGCCGGCAGACGCCCGCCGGCAGCCACTTCAATCACATCTCCGGGACGCAGGTCGCGCTGGGCGACGGTTTCCCGCACGCCGTTGCGCAGACGGATGGCGGTGTCGGGCTTCAGCGCCATCAGCGCGCTCACCCCCTGCCGTGCGCGGCTGGCGGCCCAGCCTTCGAGACGCTCGCCGATCAGGAACAGCAACAGCACCATCGCCGCCTCCGCGGTGGCGCCGATAAACAGCGCCCCGATGGCGGCGACGCTCATCAGCGTTTCAATGGCGAACCAGCTCCCGCTCTTGATCAGGCGTAGCGCCTGGCGGGCAACCGGCCACAGGCCAACCAGGGTGGTGGCAATAAAGGCCAACTGACCGGCAGGGTGGTTGGCCTGCTCCAGCCCCCAGCTCAAGGCCATCATGATAACCAGCGTCAGTAACGGCAGATTGTCGCGCAGCAGCGACCCTCGGGTTTGCTTAGCTGCGGGAGCATCGGCATCGCGCAGCGTATACCCCGCCTGGCGGACCGCGTTCTCAACCTGAGCGCGGACATCGCCCTCGGCGTTAACCAGCAGCTTTTCTGTGGCGAACAGCACCTGGACCTGACTGACCCCGGGCACCTGACGGACCGCGGTTTCCACCTTGCGGGCGCAGGCGGCGCAGTCCATGCCATCTACCTGCCAGCGGTAGCGGGCGTCGCTAAGCGCTTCGGCGGCAGGGGCGGACTCTGTGGCGCAGGCGTGATCTGTACAGCAGCTCTCCGCCGGGGCGGTTGCTGGCCGCATGGTGAAAGACGAGAATTGTGGAACTTTTTTATCCTGCGCGTCTGGAGTCGACATGGCACCCTCCGGGAAATGATAATTTTCTCATTAGCCGTAGGATACACTCTGGAGTCGACTCCAGAGTCAAGGACTAAATTACAGGTACAGCGCGCGCACGATCAGGAAGTGGCCGGCAAAGTAGAACGCGGCGGCGATGGCGTTATCGGCGCGGAAGCGGCGACGATAGTGGCTCACCAGCCACACGGCATTGCTCAGCAGCAGCAGGGCTGCGCCGGCGAAACCGGACAGCGCGGTGTTGGTGGGGCGGGCAAACCACAGCTCACCGGCCAGCCAGACCATTACCAGCGTCATTCCGATAAAGGTCAGCACCGGCATTTTCATCTCTTCCAGCCGACTCCAGATCACCGCCATTAGCAGGGCGCCGAATACCAGCAGCACCAGCGGCAGCGGCCAGAAGAACGACAGCGTCAGCTGGCTGGCGAACCAGATGGTATACAGCAGATGTGACAGGAAGAAAGCGCCCACCGCGTACATCACCCGCTGGCGCGGCAGCAGGGTCAGGGCGTCGCCGAGCAGCGAGGCGCACAGGCCAGCCAGCACCAGATAGCTGATGGCATTGAACATCGGCGCCTGCCAGGCCAGTAACAGCAACAGAATCAGGGTGACAGGTTTAAAAACCCAGCGTCGCCATGCCGGCCCACGATAGGATGCATCGACATAAAGCCATGCGGAGAAACAGACAGCAATAAATGACCAAAGCATAGTAAGTCCCTGTATCTGTTATCATAAAGAAAGTTACGGATGCGTGATGCTACTACTCAGTGTAGTGGTTTGGTGTAGCAGATGACAATGTTATTCCCGACGCAGTATGCTGATTCCTGATATTTTTTATGGGTAACCCTAATGAGTAAAATGCCCCTCTTTTTTGTTCTGGTCGTCGCGGTGATTGTGGTGGCGGCTTCGTTTCGCTATGTCCAGCAGCGCCGTGAGAAACAGGCGAATGACGCCGCGCCGTTGCTACAAAAGCGGGTTATCGTCAGCAATAAACGGGAAAAAGTGATTAACGATCGGCGCTCGCGGCAGCAGACGGTGACGCCTGCAGGCAGTGAGATGCGCTATGAAGCGAGCTTTCGCCCCGAAAACGGTGGGCTGGAGGTGGTGTTTCGCCTTGACGCGCCGCAATATCACGCGCTGAGCGTCGGCGATCGTGGGATGTTGAGTTATAAGGGCACAGCGTTCGTGGCGTTTACGCCCGATCCCTGAGCCCTTTTCAGGACTATTTTTTCAGCGTCGCCTTCAGTTTTTTCTGCCAGGCGACGAGCTCAAACACGCCGAAAATAAAAATGCGGATTTGCTCAAAGCGGCTCAGCGGCGGCGCCTCTTTCGGCTGCGTCGCCTTGAGCAGCGTCAGCTGCAGACCGTGCATCAGGATCATGAAAATCAGCGCGACGTTGACAAAGATATTCAGCGGCTTCGGGAAGGGCTGAAACAGATTCAATAACAGAAAGGCCCAGACGCACAGCATCAGCAGGCGGCCTAAATTAATCAGCATGGTGCTCTCCTTGGGCCTCACGTTGGTAAAGACGGTAGGCGACCTGTCCGGCCACTTTTTCACGATACAATTGCCAGTTAGCCGGCACCGGCGGTAAGCCGTTTTCGACTTCGCTTTCGACGTACACCAGGGCCTCATCGGCCAGCCAGCCTTGTGTCTCCAGCAGACGTAGCGTCTCCTCCAGCAGCCCCTGACGGAACGGCGGGTCGACGAACACGATCTGGTGCGGGGTCCCCGGCTGGCTCAGGAAGCTGAGGGTGTTGGTGGTGATCACCTTGCCGCGATCCGCTTTCAGGGTGGCGAGATTTTTTTGCAGCTGCTGGGCTACGCCGCGCTCCATCTCCAGCAGCGTGGTGCTGGCCGCATAGCGGGACAGCGCTTCCAGCCCCAGCGCGCCGCTGCCGGCAAAGCAATCGAGGCAGTGCGCGTCAACAATGGACGGCGCCAGCCAGTTAAAAAGGGTTTCGCGAACCCGGTCGGTGGTCGGCCGCAGGCCCGGGCTCTCCGGCACCGGTAATTTACGGCCGCGCCATTGCCCGCCGATGATGCGGATCTGGCCGCTGCCCGCGTGGTTTGGTTTTTTCATCTCTCTGCTCAAGTCTCAACTTCCAGCCTGCTATTCTAGCGATCGACGGCGGTTGACGAAACCTTAATCCGGGGGCGGTGCTGCGAGTTAAGTTAAGTGATAGACTATCCAACTAATTTCATCATTTTTTCAGCTTCTGATGAAGCTGCGCCATGAATAAACAGCGAGGAGTGTGGTCGCAAATGGCAAAAGAGAAAAAACGTGGCTTCTTTTCCTGGCTGGGCTTTGGACAGAAAGAACAGGCACAGGAAACCGAGACTGAGCAAAAAGTAGAAGAACAGCAAGCGGTTGCCGAAGAGATACCGGCGGTTGAAACCCCTGCTGAGCCGAGCGCGCCGAAAGCAGACCCGGAGGCGTTTGCCGAAGACGTCGTCGAAGTGACCGAGACGGTGGTCGAAAGCGAAAAAGCGCACCTCGCGGAGCCTGCCAGCGCGCAGGAAGAAGAGTGGGTGGAAACGCCTGTTCTGACCGAAGAAACGCCTGTTGTTGAACCGGAGCCCGCGGTCAGCGAACCGCCTGAACAGCCTGCGGTGGTTGAGCCGCTGGCGGAAGAGGTTATCGCCGAACCGGTGGTGGCGGAAGCCGTAGCAGAGCAGCCTGTGGAAGGCATCGTTGTCCAGCCGCAGGAGACAGAAGCGCCCGAAGAGGACGCGCCGTTAAGCGATGAAGAGCTGGAAGCGCAGGCGCTGGCGGCCGAAGCGGCAGAAGAGGCGGCGGTAGTGGTGCCGGCGCCCGAGGACGAGGCGCCGCTTGAAGCGCTGGCTCAGGAGCAGGAAAAACCGACAAAAGAAGGTTTCTTCGCCCGCCTCAAACGTAGCCTGCTGAAAACGAAGCAAAATCTCGGTTCCGGATTTATCAGCCTGTTCCGCGGTAAGAAGATCGACGATGATCTGTTTGAAGAGCTGGAAGAACAGCTGCTGATCGCCGACGTCGGGGTGGAAACCACCCGCAAGATCATTACCAACCTGACGGAAGGCGCCAGCCGTAAGCAGCTGCGCGATGCAGAAGCGCTGTACGGCCTGCTGAAAGAAGAGATGGGCGAGATTCTCGCCAAAGTAGACGAGCCGCTGAACGTTGAAGGCAAAACGCCATTTGTTATTCTGATGGTCGGCGTGAACGGGGTGGGGAAAACCACTACCATCGGCAAGCTGGCGCGTCAGTTTGAACAGCAGGGTAAGTCGGTGATGCTGGCGGCGGGGGATACCTTCCGTGCGGCGGCGGTGGAACAGCTGCAGGTCTGGGGCCAGCGTAATAATATCCCGGTGATCGCCCAGCACACCGGCGCCGACTCCGCCTCGGTAATTTTCGACGCCATTCAGGCGGCGAAGGCGCGCCATGTTGACGTACTGATTGCCGATACCGCCGGGCGTTTGCAAAATAAATCGCACCTGATGGAAGAGCTGAAGAAGATTGTCCG
Organism: Klebsiella sp. K47; assembly: GCF_051858335.1. Classification (NCBI taxonomy): domain Bacteria; kingdom Pseudomonadati; phylum Pseudomonadota; class Gammaproteobacteria; order Enterobacterales; family Enterobacteriaceae; genus Klebsiella; species Klebsiella sp. K47. Next base: position 9,160 of record NZ_JBPYUI010000004.1, on the reverse strand, counting down.
GGTAATGAAAAAGCTGGACGTCGACGCGCCGCACGAGGTGATGTTAACCATTGACGCCAGCACCGGGCAGAATGCTATTAGCCAGGCCAAACTGTTCCATGAGGCGGTAGGATTGACCGGGATCACCCTGACCAAGCTGGACGGCACCGCCAAAGGCGGCGTGATCTTCTCGGTGGCCGATCAGTTCGGCATTCCGATTCGCTATATTGGCGTCGGCGAGCGTATTGAGGATCTGCGTCCGTTTAATGCGGGCGACTTTATTGAGGCACTTTTTGCCCGAGAGGATTAAGAATGATTCGCTTTGAACAAGTCAGCAAAGCCTATCTCGGTGGGAGACAAGCGCTGCAGGGGGTGACCTTCCACCTGCAGCCGGGCGAGATGGCGTTTCTGACCGGCCATTCCGGCGCAGGGAAGAGTACCCTGCTGAAGCTTATCTGTGGTATCGAACGGCCCAGCGCCGGGAAAATCTTCTTCAGCGGTCATGAAATCAGCCGTCTGAAGAGCCGTGAGGTGCCGTTCCTGCGCCGCCAGATCGGTATGATTTTCCAGGACCACCATTTGCTGATGGATCGTACCGTGTATGACAACGTGGCGATCCCGCTGATTATCGCCGGCGCCAGCGGCGATGATATTCGTCGTCGCGTCTCGGCGGCGCTGGACAAGGTTGGCCTGCTGGACAAAGCGAAGAATTTTCCCATTCAGCTCTCCGGCGGTGAGCAGCAGCGCGTGGGAATCGCTCGCGCGGTGGTCAACAAGCCGGCGGTGCTGCTGGCGGATGAACCGACCGGCAACCTCGACGAGGCGCTCTCGGAGGGGATTTTACGTCTGTTTGAAGAGTTTAACCGCGTCGGGGTGACGGTACTGATGGCCACGCACGATCTGGGGCTTATCTCCAGTCGTCCGTACCGCGTGCTGACGCTTAGCGACGGCCATCTGCATGGAGGCATTCGGGGTGAATAAGCGCGACGCAATGAACCAGATTCGCCAGTTCGGCAGCAAGTTCGATCGCCTGCGCAACGCCGCGGGCGGCGGCGGTGGCGGGCGCAATGCGCCAAAACGGCCGAAAGCGGCGCCTAACCCGGCCTCGCGTAAGAGCAACGTATTCAACGAGCAGGTGCGCTATGCCTGGCACGGCGCGCTGCAGGATCTAAAAAGCACGCCGCTGGCGACCTTCCTGACGGTAATGGTCATCGCCATTTCGTTGACCCTGCCAAGCGTCTGCTACATGGTCTACAAAAACGTCAGCAGCGCGGCGTCCCAGTATTATCCCTCGCCGCAGATCACCGTTTATCTGGAAAAAACGCTGGATGACGATGCCGCGGCGCGGGTGGTGGGCCAGCTGCAGGCGGAGCAGGGCGTCGACAAGGTAAACTATTTGTCCCGTGACGAGGCGCTGGGGGAATTCCGTAACTGGTCTGGCTTTGGCGGCGCCCTGGATATGCTGGAGGAGAACCCGCTGCCGGCGGTCGCCATCGTGGTGCCGAAGCTGGATTTCCAGAGCACCGAGGCGCTGAATACCCTGCGCGATCGGGTAACGCGGATCCAGGGCGTCGATGAAGTGCGGATGGACGACAGTTGGTTTGCCCGTCTCTCCTCGCTCACCGGGCTGGTAGGACGCGTGTCGGCGATGATCGGCGTGCTGATGGTGGCGGCGGTGTTCCTGGTGATCGGCAACAGCGTGCGCCTGAGCATCTTCGCCCGCCGCGATACCATTAACGTTCAGAAGCTTATCGGCGCCACCGACGGCTTTATCCTGCGTCCGTTCCTCTACGGCGGAGCGATGCTGGGCTTTTCCGGCGCGTTTTTATCGCTGATCCTGTCGGAGATTCTGGTAATGCGCCTCTCGTCGGCGGTGACCGAAGTGGCGAAAGTCTTCGGCACCCAGTTTGAGCTGAGCGGCTTAGGCTTCGACGAGTGTCTGTTGATGTTGATCGTCTGCTCGATGATCGGGTGGGTAGCCGCCTGGCTGGCGACAGTGCAACATTTACGTCACTTTACTCCCGATTAATAAAAGCGTGATATAATCTTTCCCTGCTGCAATGAGTTCCTGTTCGCAGGGAAAGATACCGCAAGCTTGTTCCCCTTTTCCTGCCCTCACTTTTTCATCGTGGTGTCACATTTTGTGCGTAATTTATTCACACCGTTGCATGGAACTTGTGGATAAAATCACTGTCTGATACTAATGTGAGTGATATTCTCGTTGCTCATGAATGCTGGCATGCTTGTTGCCTGATGGGGACAAGAACGCGTCAGAAGATATCAATTGAGAGGATTTGAATGACCAAAGAAATGCAAACTTTAGCTTTAGCCCCCGTTGGTAACCTGGAATCGTACATCCGGGCCGCTAACACTTGGCCGATGCTGTCGGCTGATGAAGAGCGGGAGCTTGCTGAAAAGCTGCATTACCAGGGCGATCTGGAAGCAGCGAAAAAGCTGATTCTGTCTCACCTGCGCTTTGTTGTTCACATTGCTCGTAACTACTCGGGCTATGGCCTGCCGCAGGCGGATCTGATCCAGGAAGGCAATATCGGCCTGATGAAAGCCGTGCGTCGCTTTAACCCGGAAGTGGGTGTGCGCCTGGTCTCCTTCGCCGTGCACTGGATTAAAGCCGAAATTCACGAATACGTGCTGCGCAACTGGCGTATTGTGAAGGTCGCTACCACCAAAGCACAGCGTAAGCTGTTCTTTAACCTGCGTAAAACCAAACAGCGTTTGGGTTGGTTCAACCAGGATGAAGTGGAAATGGTGGCCCGTGAGCTGGGCGTGTCGAGCAAAGACGTCCGCGAGATGGAATCCCGTATGGCGGCCCAGGACATGACCTTCGACATGTCGTCCGACGATGAGTCAGACAGCCAGCCGATGGCGCCGGTCCTGTATCTGCAGGACAAAACGTCTAACTTTGCCGACGGCATCGAAGACGATAACTGGGAAGAGCAGGCGGCGAATAAGCTGACTGACGCGATGCAGGGCCTGGACGAGCGTAGCCAGGACATCATCCGCGCCCGCTGGCTGGACGAAGATAACAAGTCCACGCTGCAGGAACTGGCCGACCGCTACGGCGTCTCCGCAGAGCGCGTGCGTCAGCTGGAAAAGAACGCCATGAAAAAACTGCGTGCCGCTATCGAAGCCTGATACGCCACGCCTGCCTGATACCTGATATCAGGCTCCCCGATAACGCCCCGCCTCAGGTTGGGGCGTTTTGTTTTTCTGCGTCCTCCCGGAGCAGGAGCATCTGCGGGCAGTGCGTCTGCAGGCAGCCGAGTAAGACGCTGAACGCCGACGCCATCTGCTCTTCGGGCTGGCTGGCGAATCCCATCAGTAATCCTTTCTTGCGCGCCGCCGTCAGGTAGTAGCGCGACAGCGGCCGCACCAGAATGTGCCGCGCATTGGCCTCTCTGGCGATCGCCACATCGTCAGCCTCTGCGGGCAAATTGAGGATCAAATGCAGCCCGGCATTATCGCTGAAGTCAGACAGGGCGTACGGCATACAGTGCTGCTGGATAAGCTCAGTTAAAAAGGCGCGGCGACGGCTGTAGAGCAGCCGCATACGGCGGATATGGGCCGAATAGTGGCCGGCGGTAATAAACTCCGCCAGCGCCATCTGGATCAGCGAATGGCCGCCGCGGTAAAGCTCGGCATGGGCGTGCTTCAGGTCGCTGACCAGCGGCCGCGGGATCACCACGTAGCCCAGACGCAGGCCGGGATAGAGCGTCTTGCTGAAGGTGCCGATATAGACCACCGGGGCGTCGGCGACCAGACCCTGCAGGGCGGGGATCGGCTGACCGGAAAAGCGAAACTCGCTGTCATAATCATCTTCGACGATCCAGCTCCCCTGCTGACGGGCGAGCGCCAGCAGGCGCTGGCGGCGCTCAAGGCTCATCACCGCGCCCAGCGGATACTGGTGGGAAGGCGTAACGAAGATCAGCCTCGGCGCATCGTCAACCGTCTCCGGCGGGCACAGGCCGTTGGCATCGACGGTCAGGGGTTCTGCCCGAACGTCGTTCATCGCCAGCACGTGGCGGATCCCCCAGTAGGAAGGCTCCTCCACCCACGCCAGATCGCCGTTATCACACAGCATGCGGGTGACCAGATCGATCGCCTGGTGGATCCCCTCGGTGATAAGAATTTGATCTGACTGACAGTGGACGCCGCGCGACACGCGCAGATAATCCACCAGCGCCTGCTGCAGTTCCGGAGTGCCGCCGTTGCAGCTATAGCTGAGCCGCTCCGGTTTGGGCCGACGGCTGATGCGGGCCTGGATCTTACTGAACAGCGGGTGGGGGAAGGCGTTAACGTCCGGCACGCCGGGTATAAACGCTCCCCACTGGCGCGGGCTGGCGCTGACCTGGCCGAGCAGATGCTGGCCTCGGTGTGAAAGATGCGCCGTCGGTGCCGCAAGACTGTTGTTTTCCCGCTCTTCTTTAGCCGTCAATGAGCTCTCAGGGGCGGTTTGGGCAACGAATGTTCCGCTTCCCCGACGGGAAACCACATATCCTTCCGCCAGCAATTGTTCATAAGTTGTTAATATGGTGTTTCTTGATACGCCAAGTTCGCCCGCCAGGTCCCGCGACGGCGGCAGACGGCTTTGCGGCGCCAGCGAACCGTCGAGGATCGCGCGGCGCAGCGCGTTATATAAGCGTTTGTGCAGAAGAGGATCCCGCTCTTCCTGCAGACGGACCAGCACCAGGTCACCCACCAGCGAACGCAATTGGATCCCTCAGATATTCAAAATTGGTACTCGATTATAGGGCCAACTCCTGTGTAAATAAACGACATCGTTTCTAATTTGTTGCGATAACGTGACATACACGACAGGAGATTCGCAGGTGAAAAGCTCAGAACTGAATCAACGTCGCCAGCAGGCGACGCCGCGCGGCGTAGGCGTAATGTGTAACTACTTTGTCGAGAAGGCGGAAAACGCCACGCTGTGGGATATCGAAGGCAATGAGGTGATCGATTTCGCCGCCGGGATCGCCGTGTTAAATACCGGTCACCGCCATCCGAAAGTGGTCGCCGCGGTTGCCGACCAGCTGCAGGCGTTCACCCACACCGCCTATCAGATTGTGCCGTACGAAAGCTATGTTTCGCTGGCGGAGCGTATCAACGATCTGGCGCCAATTGACGGGCCGGCAAAAACGGCTTTCTTCACCACCGGCGCGGAAGCGGTCGAGAACGCGGTGAAAATCGCCCGCGCTTACACCGGTCGTCCGGGGCTGATTACCTTCGGCGGTGGTTTCCACGGCCGTACCTTTATGACCATGGCCCTCACCGGTAAGGTCGCGCCCTACAAAATCGGCTTCGGGCCGTTCCCGGGCTCGGTGTATCACGGCGTTTACCCCAATGCGGCGCATGGCGTGACCACCGCGGATGCGCTGAAAAGCCTGGAGCGCATTTTCAAAGCGGATATTGCGCCGGACCAGGTAGCGGCCATCATTCTCGAGCCGATCCAGGGGGAAGGCGGCTTTAACGTCGCGCCGGCCGATTTTATGCAGGCGCTGCGCGACCTGTGCGATACCCACGGCATTCTGCTGATCGCCGATGAAGTGCAGACCGGTTTCGCCCGCACCGGCAAGCTGTTCGCTATGCAGCACTATGAGGTGAAACCGGATCTGATGACGATGGCGAAAAGCCTCGCCGGCGGTTTCCCGCTGTCGGGCGTTGTCGGTCGCGCCGAGGTGATGGATGCGCCAGCCCCAGGCGGGCTGGGCGGAACCTATGCCGGTAACCCGCTGGCGGTGGCCGCGGCGCACGCGGTGCTGGATGTCATTGCCGAAGAGCAGCTGTGCCAGCGCGCTGAACAGCTGGGTAGCCATCTGCAGGAAGTGCTCAACCAGGCGCGCGCTACCTGCCCGGCGATCGTGGATGTCCGCGGCCGGGGGTCGATGGTGGCGGTGGAGTTTAACGATCCGCAAACAGGCGAACCGTCGCCGGAGTTCACCCGTCAGGTGCAACAGAAAGCGCAGGAGAACGGCCTGCTGCTGCTGAGCTGTGGCGTCTACGGCAACGTGATCCGCTTCCTGTATCCATTGACTATCCCCGACGCCCAGTTCTCGAAAGCGCTGGATATTCTGGCGCGCGTACTGAAGAGCTAACGTCTCCCCGGCGGGCTGCGGCGGCAGGGAAGCCGAACAGAAACAGGACGCCGCAGCCGGCTGTTTATGCTCAGCGTGAGTGGTTTATCACCCTGATATCACCTTTTTTCCGGCGGTGACAACCGCCGGAGTAAAACGGAAAGTATTATGTCTGAAAACTCCACCTTTTCTCCCGTCCTCACCGGCCGGGAACGTACGGCTGTCCCTGCAAAATCTCTGAGCTTCGTCGAAGGGGTATCGATGATTGTCGGTACCAATATTGGCGCGGGCGTCCTCTCTATCGCCTATGCGTCAAGCAAAGCGGGCTTTTTACCACTGCTGTTCTGGCTGGTGCTGGTGGGTGGTCTGACCACGGTGACTATGCTCTATGTCGCGGAATCCACGCTGCGCACCCGTAAACATCTGCAGCTCAGTGGATTATCGAAGCGCTACGTCGGCGGCTTTGGCGCGCTGATGATGTTTCTCTCCGTCTGCGTCAATAGCGTCGGGGCATTGACGGCGTATATGACCGGCAGCGGTAAGCTGCTGCACTCCCTGTTTGGCATCTCGCCGGCGCTGGGCAGCGTGCTGTTTTTCGTTCCGGCGGCAGGGGTACTCTACCTGGGGCTGAAGGCGATCGGCCGCGGTGAGAAATTTATCAGCATCGGCATGGTGGTGATGATCTCGGTGCTGGTGATTGCCACGCTGTTGAAAGAGACCACCCGCGTCGGCTATCTGCTCGACGGCAACTGGCTGTATATGGTTCCGGTCTTCAACGTCGTAGCATTCTGCTTCTCGGCACAGTATATCGTGCCGGAGATGGCGCGGGGCTTCGCCGACAAACCGGAAAAATTGCCTAAAGCCATCATGGTCGGCATGGCGCTGACCTTTACCCTGCTGGCGCTGGTGCCGTTGTCGGTGATCTCGCTTAACGGTCTGGACAATATCTCGGATGTGGCCACCATCTCCTGGGGGCGGGCGCTTGGCGAATGGGCCTTCTTCTCAGCCAATCTGTTTGCGCTGTGCGCGATGCTGACCTCCTACTGGGGACTGGGCGGCAGCTTCCTGACCAATATCTTCGATCAGTTCCGCCTGGGGAATGACGAACAGCCCGCCCGGCGCCTGATGGTGCTGCTGGTGGTGGCGATCCCGCCGTTTGTACTGGCCTATAGCGGCATGGTTTCCTTCGTCAACGCGCTCTATTTTGCCGGGGTGTTCAGCGGCGTCATTTTATCGATTATGCCGATCCTGATGCTCAAGGGCGCCCGCCAGCGTGGCGATCTGACCCCGGGCTGGACCTGTCCGGCCTGGATGACCCATCCGCTTATCCAATGCTTCATTGTGTTGTTGTATCTTTGCAGCGCCGCCTACGCGATAGCATCCGCGGTGGGCTACCTACCCGCAGGCTGGTAATCAGGCTCTGTTTTGCACCGCGTCCGGTTCATGCTGGCGCGGTTTTTTTATTTGTCACTTATCTGTTACATAGCCCGCAATTTAGTCGTTTCAAATTCCTCAGAATGACGGTATGTTTAGCATAGTGTGCTGCAAAAGCGCGGGCAGCCCCCGGTTGATTAGCTATCATATGCTTTTCCTATCGGTATAAACAAAATAATGCGCTAATAAACAACATCACAACAAATGCAAAAACCATAATAATGGGGAGCCTCAGGATGAATATGAAGGGTAAAGCGTTACTGGCAGGATGTATTGCCTTAGTTATGAGCAGCGCGGCGCTGGCAGAAGATATCAAAATCGCGGTAGTCGGGGCGATGTCCGGCCCGGTGGCCCAGTACGGCGACCAGGAGTTTACCGGCGCAGAGCAGGCGGTAGCGGATATCAACGCTAAGGGCGGCATCAAGGGCAATAAGCTGCAGATCGTCAAATATGATGACGCTTGCGACCCGAAACAGGCGGTAGCGGTAGCCAACAAAGTGGTCAACGACGGCATCAAATACGTTATTGGTCACCTGTGTTCCTCTTCCACTCAGCCGGCGTCTGATATCTATGAAGACGAAGGCATTCTGATGATTACCCCGGCAGCGACTGCTCCGGAGCTGACGGCGCGCGGCTATAAGCTGATCCTGCGCACCACCGGTCTGGACTCCGATCAGGGGCCAACCGCGGCGAAATACATTCTCGACAAAGTGAAGCCGCAGCGTATCGCAGTGGTACATGACAAACAGCAGTACGGCGAAGGTTTGGCCCGTGCGGTGCAGGATGGCCTGAAAAAAGGTGGGGCAAACGTGGTCTTCTTCGACGGGATCACCGCCGGTGAGAAAGATTTCTCCACCCTGGTGGCGCGCCTGAAGAAAGAGGATATCGATTTCGTCTACTACGGCGGCTATCACCCGGAAATGGGCCAGATCCTGCGTCAGGCGCGCGCCGCCGGTCTGAAAACCCAGTTTATGGGCCCGGAAGGCGTAGCGAACGTCTCCCTGTCTAACATCGCCGGCGAGTCGGCGGAAGGCCTGCTGGTAACCAAGCCGAAGAACTACGACCAGGTGCCGGCGAACAAACCGATCGTGGATGCGATCAAGGCGAAGAAACAGGATCCGAGCGGCGCCTTCGTGTGGACCACCTACGCGGCGCTGCAGTCGCTGCAGGCAGGCCTGAATCAGTCTGACGATCCGGCGGAAATCGCTAAATACCTGAAAGGCGCGACAGTAGACACCGTGATGGGCCCGCTGTCGTGGGATCAGAAAGGCGACCTGAAAGGCTTTGAGTTCGGGGTCTTTACCTGGCATGCGAACGGTACGGCGACCGACGCCAAATAATTTAACCGGCGCCTTTCACGCTGCAAATGCGTTGTCTGCGGCCCTCAACCCCGGTCACTTACTGATGTAAGCTCCCGGGGATTTCGGGTCTTGACGCCTTTTTGCAACGCGAAATGCTGGGTTAAATGGGTGGGGACTTTCACGCTGCAAATGCGTTGTCTGCGGCCCTCAACCCCGGTCACTTACTGATGTAAGCTCCCGGGGATTTCGGGTCTTGACGCCTTTTTGCAACGCGAAATGCTGGGTTAAATGGGTGGGGACTTTCACGCTGCAAATGCGTTGTCTGCGGCCCTCAACCCCGGTCACTTACTGATG